>JAZNRO010000107.1:0-2926 GCA_045590715.1 Eubacteriales bacterium
AGAATACTTGCGATCATTTTAGCACTTCTCTTTATCGTAACCTTATTCATTCAGCCTATTATGTTTTCCTAGTTAAATAAAAAGAAGCAGGCAATCTTGCCTGCTTCTTTTTATATTTTTTATGACATAAAACCGGAATCAAACGCTCGAATCTCCCCTTCTATCTCTACAAGAAGAGAAAAATCATCGCCAATTCCAACGCATTTTCCCTCTAAAACGCCGTGGTCGAATTCAATGCTTACCGTTTTATTGATATGAATACATTTATCTAAGAAAAAACTGCGAACCTTTTCTTTGGAAAAATCGAAATATAAAATGAGATTTCTGTAAAGAGCCAAAATAAGCTTTGTATATTGCTCCTTTTCGCAAGTTACACATATACTACCGAATCTCTGCTTTAGCTCATCCGGAATAAATCTGGGTGCTTCTACGTTGATTCCAATGCCAATCAAATAATAGTCGTTTACCTTTTGGCAAAGAACACCGGAGACCTTTCTGAAATTCAGATAAATATCATTGACCCATTTAATACCGGTTTGCACGGAAAATACCTCATCAATGGCAGAGGACACCGCCAAAGCAACACGAGGCGTAAGGTCTTCGCAAGAAAATTTTTCTGAAGAAAAAGCAAAAGTAAGATATAAACCCGTATTTTCCGGAGAATAAAAACTTCTGCCTACTCTTCCCTGTCCGTCCGTCTGGGAAGAGGCGATCACAAGTCCGGGAACATCCGCTCCATCTTTGATACAGCGCTTCAAATAAAGACTGGTAGAATCGATGGATTCAAAATACTGCAAAGAAAGAGGGATATTTTCTCTTAAATAAGAAAGATCAAGAATCATTTTCAGTCTTTACGTCCAAAATGCGATAGATTTTATAATTACCGTCGTCCATTTTTAAAAGCTGATAAATCTGTGGAACGGAGGTGTTTGACGGAACGCCCGGACGAAACGTTTCATTATTCTTGAAAATTCTGTATTCCACGTGGAAATTGAGAAGTGTAACTTCTTTTCCGTCAATTTTATCCGTAGATACAGAATGATAGGAAACGCGCGGTTCATAGATCATCTGCATGGTGAATTTTACTTCTTCATCAAAATAATCCGAAACGTAAAATTCGGGAAGTTTTTCATAATTACCGGAAATTACGGTGTGAAAATAATCCAGGAAGAACTTACATTCGCGATCAGCAATTTCATAATCCTTTTCATAATTAAATCGTTGCTCTACGCCCAGTGCACCATAAAGAAGATCTCTATCAAAGCTCATATAGGCTTTGTTTTGAAAAATATCTTCCTCATAATTGGGTACATAATAGTGTTTTTTATCGGATGTTCCATTATCTTCCGGCAAAATCATATATACGACCGATGCCACCAAAAGGCAGAAAAGCACAGCAAGGACTAATATCAAGATAAGATTATTCTTTTGTTTTGAAACTTCCTTTTTCATAAAAACCTCTTATTTGGAAAATCGGAATTTACCGCTACTTCTCTTTTTTCTCTTTCCATTTTGGAAGAAATATGTAAAGATAACGCTTAAAACGATTTGGCCCACAAGTCTGCCGACAACTGCAGGTACATCGGCCATGTCCCACTTTAAAAAGATCCCAATAATAATGGATAAAAGCGCCCAAACAGATGATACCGTCAGAGAAATATAAATTCCGTCCTTGCCAAAAAATTTAGACAAGAATGCGATAATTATTGCACCCAGTACCATTAAAATGTACGGAACAAAGAGATAGAGTTTCTCAAACTGTGGTGTTTTAATAAGGGCTAAACCAATAAGATACAGAAAGCCTGCATAAAGCACCGCAGAAAGAAGAAAAACAAACAGTACCTTTTTTAAAAATCCAATTAGACCAAGTTTTGTTGAATTCATTGAGATTTCTCCTTTTTTTAGAAAGGATATGAAAAGCTCAATAAAAATATGCTTACATTAAATTAAGTGAAAAATCGGATTTCTGCAAAATAGACAAAACATTTTGAAGTTCATTTTCAAATGAATCAAAGCAAGAAGCAGAATGGAGTCTATAAATCTGCCATCCGCAATTCTTATAATACATAAGATTGGAATATTCGATAGCGGCAATATTTGCCTGATAATTCAAAATGGTATGGTCAGACAAAATACCAAGAATGAAATCGCCCTTTTCGTCCAGCACTGCAAGGTCGATATAATAACGGCCGCTACGAATGCCGGAGCGTGTTTCATAGCCCCTGTTCTCAAGTTCTTGACGAAGCCTCTTAATTACGCTGACCTCCTCTGAAGAACCAAGGATCTGATAACTGTGATTACCTTCCGGTACGGAAAGGGCATCAAACAGATGGCAAAATGCAGAATTGGCAGGAAGCACCGTAGAAGAAAAACCAAGTTCATCCTGCTTAAAGCTGGATAGAATCAAAATTTCTTCTCTGGCACAAGAAAGCATTGCGCCGATAGCGGATACGGGATCGCCATTGGCAAATTCAAGCATAGCGAAATCAAGACGGGAACCGTGCAGACTGCGATCCGCTGCATAAGTGGCTGAGAAAATAACCTTATCGCAGGGATAAACCGGCTCATTGACGCTTGATACATAGAAACGCTTGTAATCGGAAAAGAACTGCGCCAGGTCCTCCTGATGACGAAGTTTCTGGGCAAATAAACGCAAAATGAGTTTTTTCTGCTCCTGAGTAGAAGCAATAACGCCAATGCTCTTCTCTCTTTCATTCATCGCAAACGTAACCAGTTCATCTACGACGCACTTAGCCTCATAAAGGTTTGCACCGGGATATTCGCCGCCGAAGGTACCGGGCAATACACGCCATTCAGTTACCGCCAAGCATTTCGGTGCCGGAGCAGTATAATAGCGGATATCAGACCTTTGACTGGCAAAATAACCATTTTTAAAACCGGTTAAAAGCGGAGAAGAAAAATAGGA
>JAZNRO010000108.1:0-3308 GCA_045590715.1 Eubacteriales bacterium
CACAAAAACAGCTTTTTGACAAGTCTTTCCTTTTTTCTTATAAAAGAAATTCCCGGAGACGGGCAATTTCCTCTTTTGCCCTGTCATACCCCATTCTGTAAGCAAGTTTCAGTTTCTCCGGATCTTTTTCCAGACGCCCCACGGGAAGAAATTCTTTCGGCGCCACCACAAACGCCTTTCCTCCAAAAAGAAGTCCAGCGCCCCCGCGGAAAAAAGTCCCCGCATAGCGCCGCCTTCCAAAGCAAGTCCGGTCTTCATTTCTCTCCCCCCTTTTTTTATTTTTATCATTATAAAGAAAAAGCTCTCTTTTGACAAGACGCAAAAGCCCGAAAAGGCGGGAAATAAAGGAAAAGTCTTGACTTTAGGAATAAAAGAGCATAAAATAATAAAAACTAAAACTCATAACGGAGGTACATTCCATGAGCGAAAAAGAACTTGACATGAATGAACTTGAGCCCGACCGCGTTACCCTGACCGACGAAGAAGGCGTAGAAAGAGAATTTGATATTATCGGCACTTTGGAAATGGACGGAAACGAATATTTCGCCCTGGTTGCCGCAGACGGCGATGAAGACGAGTACATCGTTCTCAAAGCAGTGATCGAGGACGGCGAAGAAGTTCTCATCACCATTGACGATGATGACGAATTCGATAAAGTTGCCGATGCCTTCGACAATGAAATGATGGAAGAGATCGACCTGGACTAAAGAAAAATTTCCTGCCCTTCCCGTGATGAAGGCGATTTTATGAAACCTACGAATTGAAATTGGAACCCGGCTTCTCAAAACGGTGCAGACCTCCCCTTACAATAAGCGGAAGTTGGGAGCACAGAAGTGCGAGAGAGGGTACCACCCTTGTTTTATAGGGTTTTCATTTCTCTTCACACGGTTGCGGTGGGGTCACTGTAACGACAAAGAACCTGAGCCATTTGGCCCAGGTTCTTTTTCTTTTTATTTCAGTAAAAACTGCTCCAGATACTTTTTGGACTGGCGGATGGAAAGAAGAATATTTTCCTTTGACCCTTCAAAGGCCTTGTCCTCAACCTCGATCACTGCGCATCCGTCAAAGCGGATATCGTGAAGGGCGGAGATAAAGGCGCTCCAGTTCACGTCACCGAGACCGGGGATCTTGGGGGACATATACTGAAGAGGGTAAGCCATCACGCCGCACTCTCTTTTCTTATCAGGATAAAGCTTAATATCCTTAAAATGAATGTGGAAAATGCGGTCAGCAAAATCGTAAATGGTCTTGGTATAATCAAGGCCCTGCCAGATATAGTGGCTGGGATCGAAATTTAAACCAAAGTTTTTGGAAGGAATGATCTCAAAGAGGGCTCGGTAAATTTCCGGGGTGCACATCAAATTCTGTCCGCCGGGCCACTGATCCGGGCCAAAGAGCATGGGACAGTTTTCAATGGCAACCTTCACGCCCTTTTCTTCTGCAAAGGAAATAAGATCGGGCCATACGGTCTGAAAGATCTCAATATTTTCTTCCACCGTTTTATACTGATCGCGGCCGATAAAGGTGGTCACCATATTCACGCCCAAAATGGCAGAAGCCGAGATCACCTTTCTCAAATGAGAGATAGCCGCCTCTCTCTTTTGAAGATCCCCGTCCAGGGGATTAGGGTAAAAAGCCAGAGAAGAAATGGTAAGTCCTTTGGATGCTACCAGATCTTTTACGTAGGTAGCGTAGGCGGGATCCTCGCACACTCTTTCACAGTCAATGTGGCTGACCCCCGCATAACGGCGCTCCGCCTTGCCACTGGGCCAAGCGGCTACCTCCAAGCACTCAAATCCCATCTCCGATGCGATCTCTACCACCTCTTCCAAGGTCCATCCGTCTAAAATAGCGGTCAAAAGTCCGAATTTCATCATTTTCTTTTTCCTCCTATTTGTTTTCGGGGATCTCTACGGCACAGCCCGTTTCACCGGACCTTATGGATGCAAATACCGCCCGCATGGCAGAAAGAGCACTCTTTCCGCTGATCTCCGGCTCTTTTCCCTCTACCAGGCTGTCCATAAAGAGGTCGATAACGCCGGAAGCGGTCTGGTTATCGTTTGTCTGGATAGGCTCTACGTCGTAGGAAAGTTCTTTCCCGTCGGCAAGGGTCACGCGAATTGCAATTTTGGGATCGTCGTAAATCTTCATAATACCCTTCGTTCCGTAAAGCACGGTGGAGTTATCCTCCGCGCCGTAGTGGGTCCAGCTGGCGGTCATAGTACCTACCGCACCGCCGTTCATTTCATAAATACAAAAGGCGTTATCGTCTACACCGATAAGATCACCGTCTGCCCCTCTTTTATCCAGGGTCGTAATATGGGCGGTGGTGCGCACCACTCTCTGCCCCGTCAAAAACTGAATAAGATCCGTCTTGTGGATGCCAAGGTCTGCCATAGCGCCCATAGCCGCTCTCTTTTTATCAAAAAACCAAGTATTAAGTCCCGGGTCTACGGACCAGGTCTCCGGACCGCCGTGACCGAAGGTAGTACGGAAGGTAACGATGCGGCCGATCAGATCTTCCTCGATCAGTTTTTTCGCCGCCGCGTGAGCCTTAGCTAGGCGCTGGTTGTGACCGATCATCAGATATTTTCCCATTTCTTCGGCGGTCTTTACCATCTCTTCGCATTCTTCTAAGCGGATGGCCATAGGCTTTTCGCAAAGAACGTGCTTGCCCGCCTTCAGGGCCTTGATGGTAAGGTCAGCGTGAAAAGCGTTGGCGGCGCAAATAGAAACCGCCTGGATCTGGGGGTCTGCCAACAGTTCCTCCACAGTAGCAAAAGCCTTACCGCCGTATTTTCGGGCCAAATCCTCTGCTCTTTGCAGCTGAATGTCGTAAAAGCCAAGGAGCTTTGCCTCTTTATTTGCCGCATATTCGGGAATATGCCGTACCTGTGCGATCTTACCGCAACCGATGATACCAATACCGATCATATCGTTTCTCCTTTTAAAAAAGATATCCCTTTTTATCCATTATACCGAAAACCCCTTTCCTTTTCTATACCACCACCGCCGAAAAAAAAGCCAATTTTTGCGCTTTTTAATTTTGTGCTTCTATGGAACCTTTTAAAAAAACCGCCCCCTACCCCCGAAAAACTTTTGTAGATCGAGTTTTCTTTGCCTAATTTTTTCTTAAATCGCAGTTACCCACGTCCCAGACGGCCCAGAGGCCGGCAAGAAAAAAGAGTTAAACGTAGGGGCGAACTGCGTTCGCCCGATAATATCCATAAAAATCCCAGCGGGCGAACGCAGTTGGCCCCTACAAATCACTCCCCATATCTCTTCCGTAGGGGCCGACGTCCCCGACG
>JAZNRO010000109.1:0-2383 GCA_045590715.1 Eubacteriales bacterium
GGATAATCCTGGGCCACGGCAAAAAGAGAAAAACCGGGAAATATAAGGGCGAAGCATAAAAGAAAAGATAGCACACGACGGGTAAATGTCTTTGCGCCGGATCTCATATGTATCACGTCCTTTCCACTTGAAATAATTCTACAAAATTCGATTTTTACCATAAAAAATGTCTTATAAAAAACAGACTGTTTTAATCGTACCAACCGTTGATAAAACGCTGAATGGCAACCAGATCCTTGTTGTTGATCTTACCGTCTTCGTTGTAATCGGCGGCGAGAAGATTGATGCTGTTGCCCCAGGAATTGATATATCTCTGGATAGCAACAAGGTCCTTATTATTTACTTTGCCGTCTTCGTTGGCATCGCCTAAAATATACTCGGTAATTTCAACCCATCCGTTTTCAACAGCAAAGGGTGAATTGTGATTTTCAGAGTCGAATACGTTGTCTTCATCGAAGGTCAAAGTGATAGGAGTCTGGCCGATACCGGCATTGTCCATGATCCTGAAGGTAAGAATTGCCAAAGTACCGTTTGTCATATTGTTAGAGCTCACACCGTCGAACCAGTTCATGGGAACGGGATTTACGGTAAGATCCTTGCCGAAAACAGTTCCGGCAAAGTCGCCTTCTTCCATAGAAACAAGTTCCAGAACGCCGGAATCAAAAGCTAAATCAACCTTAAAGGATACGATACCGGGGTTATCCTTGATCTTAACCTTAACCACAACGGTATCCCCTGCCTTCCCCTGGGCGCTTTCTACGTAGAAGGTACCCTCTTCGGGAGAGGGGGAAACAGGCGCATCCAAAACAGAAATCACTTTCGATGCACCGGATACGGACATATTGGAAACCGATTCAAAACTTACTACCTGGGCATTCGATACCGAAAGGGTGACAGAGCCGGTCTTCTTTGCTTTGAAAACAACCGTTCTGCTGTAAGAAGTGATGCCGTCACTGGAGTCACAAAACAAAACAGTGCCATCACCACCGCTATCTGCACCGGAAACGTATTCCAAAACAGAAGGGTCATAGGTCAAAGCAAAACGCCAAGCACCGATCATTTCGGAGCTGGAAAATTCCACTGTAATATTTACATTTTCTCCCAAGATGACCGAATCGGCACCGGACAGAGAAAAGGACGCCGCAACTGCAGAAACGGGAAAAGCAAAAAGGGAAAGGAGGAAGACCAATGATAAAAGAAAAGATAGCACAGGACGGGTAAATGTCTTTGCGCCGATTTTCATATATATCACGTCCTTTCCGCTGAAAGATCAATCTCTAAAATTTCAATTAATCTTATCATAAAAGAAAGGCTAAGTCAATCATTTTGATCCTGCCAATCTTTGAAAAAAGCCCTATAATATGGTGGGCATTTTCTTTAGAAAAAAGCCTTCTTCCTGCCTTTGGGGGAAGGCCATGGAATAGATCTCATCTGCAAGAGAAGACGCGAAAAACTGCTTTTGGACTTTCACATCCTCACACTTTAAAGCGTGGGCGGGTTTTGTAAAGACGGGAATGGTGCTTTTCTCCTTCATTTCCGAAAGCAGCTCTCTTCCCTTTTCTCCGGCGGCAAGGACCATAGAATACCGGGGCAGATCCTTTTCCGCAAAGCGGTCGATTTTGCAAAGAAGAGCCAAAAGGCTTCTGCGGATGCGGGAATCGGTAAAAGAGGGACTACCGATTTTTTTTACAAGTTCCTCTACCGTATCACACTGAGAAACAAACTTTTTTGCACGGTCGCAAAGGGGAGAAAAACCGTAATAAGAGCACAGCTCTTTTCGGCTTCCGGTTTTAATGAGATAAAAAAGCGTGGTAGCAAGGCTTTCCATCGAAACGGGAAAACGACCTTCTCTTTTTTCTTTTTTGATTTCTTCTTCCACAAAAGAAGGCACTTTGCCGGAGATCTCTTCCCCTTTTTCAAGAAGAGAGCGAATGGCGGTGGCCGATAAAAAAGAGCCTTCGGTCTTTTGAGAGGTAATGGTTTCTCCCTTTCTTAAAAGGGCGAAAGGGGTAAGGCCGGCTTTTAATTCGTAATTTGCCTGAAGGTAGGAGATGGCAAGAGAGGCGTTTGGCAGAGAAAAGACTTCGCTTTCTCCAAAAAGATCACGGTACACCTCTTCGCGGACTGCGGGATAGCCTTTGCCGGGATTTTTTTCTCTATATTCTTTTAATTTCTCCAAGTACTTAGGAGAGGAAAGGTTTTCTGCGCATTCCAAAAGGCTATCAACATCATCTACCTCCGAGCCGAAGGCGATGGTATCACAAATACCGATAGAAGATAAGATGGATACGGCGCTACGGCCGAAGCTTTCCGCAGACAAAGAAGAAAAAGGAAAGGGCAGTTCCAGGACAAGATCTGCCCCGGCAGAAAGAGCGCACTTTGC
>JAZNRO010000110.1:0-14990 GCA_045590715.1 Eubacteriales bacterium
TTGGGTCTAGTCATTGTCTTCCTAAGACCGCTTGGCCTCCGACTTGGTCTTTGAACGACATCAAAGATCGATTCTCTTTTTTGTGAATGGATTCTTGAACTAAAGTAATGGTTTAAGCTGTTTGCGCCTGGCGCAATTACAGTTTTTTCATTTTCATCTTGCGGGCCAGCAGGGTCAACACCAGCATGATGATGTACAGGCAGCCGATGACGATGAAGATGGCGGGCCAGCCGAAGCTGTCCTTCACAAAGCCGAAGACGGAAGCCTGGATGGCAGCGCCCATATAAACGGCCCAGTCCAGAACACCTACTACCGTAGAGGAGAAGGCTCTTCCGCCCATATCCCCTGCAATGGCCCAAATAACACCGGTTACCATAGCGGAAACGCCTACTACAAAGAGCATAATGGAAGCAGGAAGCTGCGTTGTGATAAAGGGGAAGGTGATCATTCCCGCAAAGGTTACAATGGATGCAATAATGAGCATAGGCTCTCTTTTTCCTTTGAATACCTTATCGGTAATCAAGGGGAAAAGGAACATAGCGCAAGCCTGTCCGATAGGAAGGAGAATGGAAGAAAAGATTCCGTCTTTAATGGAAAGTCCCAAGGACTCGGTAAAGTAAGTAGGAACCCAAGTCAAAAGACCGTAACGGCCGATACCGGCAATGGCGGAAATAACGCAGAAAACAATCACCTTCGGTTCAGCAAAGAGGACTTTGTAGGGGTAAAGAAAACCTTTTTCCTCAATTTCATTTGTCAGTTTCTTATCGCGCATCTCTGCTTCTTTGTCTTCTTCTTCAAAGGGCGCAAGGCCAATGTCTTCCGGCTTTTCTTTAAACAGGAAGAAGAAGGCGATAAGACTTAAGATCATAGGGATCATAGGATAGCGGAAAGCGGCACGCCAACCCCATTCGGGATTCATATCAAGACACAGGAGAATGGTAAGATAGGTCACTACCTGGGCGGTACCGGTAAATGCAGTCGCAAACCCGGAGGAAAAACCGCGCATGGATTTGGGCCACCACTTGGTTAAAACGCCAAGTCCGTTTGCCCATACAGTGGACTGGAAAAATCCGTTCAGACCCCAAAGGATCGCAATAACGGGAATAGAGTGCTGGAAGGAAATGACTACGTTAAGTACAGCGGAGGCAATAACGCCGAAGGCCATATAACGCTTATAACCGAAAAAGGCACCCAGTCTGCCGTTGATCAGCTGGCCGAAAGCGTAGCACCAAAACAGCGCGCCGGTTACAACGCCCATTGCGGCGGTGGTGGAGCCCAGCTCCTCTGCCATCTGGCTCATAACCAGGTTGATATTCTGTCTTCCGTTATAGAAGAAAAGATACATCATACCAAAGCTTAAAAGCATTTTCCAGGCAAATTCACGGAACTTCTTATAGTCGGGTTTGGAGTACCCAAAGGTGTATTTTTCTTTTGCCATATTATTATTTCCTTTCTGGCTTCATTCAAAATAATTCTATCATATAGAAAAACAGAAGTAAACAATATCTTTCTGCATTATTTGAGAAAAAATTTGCAAAAAACCTTATTTTGTGAATATGATAGAAAACTCATTAACATGGCTTGATTATCTCTCCCGCTTAGCTTACAATAGAATATAGAACAAAAGAAAAAGGAAAATGAAAAATGACGCTCATTTGTTGCATTGCAAAAAATGGCGGGATGCTCTTTCAGGGAAAAAGAGTAAGCCGCGATATGGCAGTGTCCGAAAAAATTCTTTCTCTGATGGAAGGAAAAAAACTGTATCTTTCCCCTTCTTCCGCCACTCTCTTTCCGGAAAGTGAAAAGATCGTAGCCGTAGAAAATCCAATGGCTTTCGCTGGAGAAGATTTCTGCTTTGTGGAAAACTGCGATTTTTCGTCGGAGGATGCGGATACCATTTATCTGTTCCACTGGAACCGGGACTATCCCGCAGACGCTTTCTTTCCTTTTGATGTAAAAGCAGAAGGATACCGAAAAATAAAGAAAGAAGACTTTGCAGGAAACTCTCACAAAAAGATCACCCTGGAAATTTATCAAAGGTAAAAATATGAAAAAGAATCAAAAGACAACCCTTCTTGTCATTTCCCTTATCGCGGTACTGGCGCTGCTATTCGGATGCCCGAAATCCGACGTACCGCCTTCTACCGGTATAACAGAGGCCCAGACGAGGGAAGAAACCGTTCTTTCGGAAACGAAGGATCAAGGGAAAACAGAAACAAAAGAAGATCCTTTGCCCGGCATACCGGATGGCACCCCGGATACCACTGCCAAAACGGAAAATCCCGAGGCTTCCACGGTAGGGGCAGGAAAAGAGGTTTCCCTATCCGTATCGGATATTCCCCCTTTCTCCGGCACGCCTTATGCCATCATTCAAAATAACGTCCCCAATTTCAGTGCCAAGGAACTGAAAAGCAAAGGCTATGAATCCTATTCTTCTTTGGACGCTCTTGGCAGAACGAGAGGCGCGATCGCATCCGTAGGAAAGGATACCATACCCAAGGAAGGTGAAAAAAGAGGCTCTATCAGTTCTATTCGCCCCAGCGGCTGGGTTCAGGCGCAGTACGATCACATCAGCGGAAAATATCTTTATAACCGCTGTCACCTGATCGGCTGGCAACTTTCTGCGGAAAACGCCAATGCACGAAATCTCATTACCGGAACGAAATACCTAAACGTTTCCGGCATGCTCCCCTTTGAAAATATGGTAGCAGACTACATCAAAGAAACGGGAAATCACGTAGCCTACCGGATCACGCCCATTTACGATGGCGATAACCTTCTGCCCTATGGGGTGGAAATGGAAGCCTATAGCGTGGAAGACAGTGGCGAAGGCATCAGTTTCCATATCTTTTGCTACAACGTACAGCCCGGCGTTCATCTAAACTACGCCGACGGCTCTTCTTCCCTGCCCGCACCGGCGCCGGTGATTACCACCACCGCACCACCGCCCACTACCACGGCGCCCGTAACCACCGGAAATACCAATACCCAAAATGTCTTCATTACAAAATCCGGCAAGCGCTATCACAGCACCAGATCTTGCCGAGGACTCAATAACGCAAAATCCGTCTTTGAAGTTTCCCTTTCGGAAGCTCAAGGCAAAGGACTGACCCCTTGCAGTATCTGCTATTAAAAAAGAGGAGTGAAATTCACTCCTCTTTTCTTTTTTAAAAATTCAATTGATAAACGTTTCCCTCACAGTCGGAATAAATACACTGATCTTGATAAAAATCAACAAGTTCCGGCTCCAGGGTGAGGGAAAAATCACCAAAGAGATAGGCTTCTTTTTGCACGCCCTTTTCTGCATCCACGATCTTCATGGCAGGCAGATTTTTTTCATCGTCGGTAAAGCCCTCCAAAGAGTAGATCAGGCCTTTATGGAAGCAGGCACCTTGAATATATCTCTGATAGGGAGTATCAAAGCTTTTTTTCACGTCTTCTTTGTTTAAGTAAACGCAAGGGACACCGAATTTTTCATCCATCTCCCCGACGCAGGCTTTTGGCAGATCAAAGGCAAAATAGCGCATTTTCTGATCTTCATCCCGCATGGTAAAGGCGTAGTAAATACCGTTTTCCCGGTCAATGGCGCAGTTTCCGTAGGGACGAACGTCTGCTTTGTTTTCCGAGCGCCAAAGGGGATCATCCGTAAAACCGATTTTGATCAGCTGAACCAGTTTTGTAGAAAATTCCTTTCCCTCTCTTGTCAAGCGGTAGACCAAGGTCACCCCCTCCATTCGGTCCGCTTCTTTTCTGCGGTTATTATACAAATTGCTATAAAGCAGAGGAAATTCATCGCCCTCTTCATAAAACTCATTTCCAAAGAAAACGGAATTGCTGTGAGGCGCGATCTCATCTTTCCGATCCAAACAAAAAGCAGAAACAAGAGAAAACTCCCCTTCTCCATTCACGGGCTTTTGAGAAAGATCGTAAACTGCCCCTTCGCCTTTTGCATTAAAACGAAAGAGCAGATCTCCAAAGATGGCACCGTCCTGACCGCCACCGATCTGACCGATTTTTGTAATTTCCATTTTATCACCTCATAAAAAAGAAATAAGAAGTTTTTTTCATTATATCACAAGAAATAAAAAAAAGAAAGAAAAAGCGGGGAATACCCCGCTTTTTTATTTTCTGTTTTGAGTGGCAATGATTCGGCTCCCGAAGGCATCTTCCAAGACCGTATCCCCCACCGAAACGGGAAGTTTTATCACCAAAGAGGAAAGAAGCGCCATGCACGCTAATATACTTTCTTTCGGAATGGGATTTTCGGTTTTCACCGCCACAAGGCCGCCCTTTGAATCGCGAACGGTGGTCGTTAAAATCCTTGTGGGAAAGGTACATTCATTTTCCGCGTAGGTTTTGCCTCTGGGACAAGCGTTTCCCGTAATTTCAAGATTTTTTCCGTCGGTGCTTTTTACTACAAGAGAGCAAGACATGGGACAGATGATACAAGTAAGCCTTTTTTCCATATTAGGCCTCCTCCAAAGAAAAGCGCAGTTCTTTAACGTTCTCCAACGCTTCTTTTTTAATAATAATTTTTTCCATTTGACTGGGGACAAGCTTTGCTTTTTTCTTTTTTATTAAAACCCCTTGATTGGAAGAAACGGTAAGAAAAAGATTGTCGTATGGTTTTGCCGTGCGAAAATACACCGTTATATCCTTTTTTCGGGTAATTCTTTGGGGAACGGTGTAGCGCACTTTTTGATCGGTAGTAATTAGAATATTACATTCCTTCTCCCCTTTCTCCAGGATATATTCCGCGGCTGATTCTCCGGCAATCTGGGCTTCATCGGAAACGAAATCCACCAGATCGTGAACGTGAAGCACGTTACCGCAGGAAAAAATCCCCTCTACGCCGGTCTCCCGATCCTGGTCCACCAAAGCGCCACCGGTCACCGGAGAAAGATCTACTCCCGCTTGTTTTGAAAGCTCGTTTTCCGGAATCAATCCCACCGATAAAAGAAGGGTGTCACAAGGAATGAATTCTTTGGTTTCTTCTATGGGTTTTCTATTTTCATCCACCTTCGCAACGGTAACGCCGCAAAGTCTTTCTTTTCCGTGGATCTGGACCACCGTGTGCGAAAGTTTCAGCGGAATATCAAAGTCGTTTAAGCACTGATGAATATTTCTGGCAAGGCCATTGGAATAAGGCATCAGTTCGCACACTGCCTGAACTTTTGCTCCTTCCAGGGTCATTCTCCTGGCCATAATCAGGCCGATATCACCGCTGCCTAAAATGACCACGTTTTTTCCGGGCAAGAACCCCTTCATATTCACAAACTTCTGGGCAATACCGGCGCTGAAAATACCGGATGGTCTGCTGCCGGGGATATTCAGAGCACCACGGGAACGCTCTCTGCACCCCATAGCAAGAATAACAGCTTTTGCCTCGATCTGAAAGATCCCCTCTTCGCTGTTGGTACAAGTTACGGTTTTTTTCGTAATATCCAGTACCGTGGTATTCTTTTTCCACCGGATCCCGTACTGAAGAATCTTTTTTTCATATTCCCAGGAATATTCCGGGCCGGTAAGCTCTTTCCCGAATTTATGAAGACCGAATCCGCTATGGATACACTGCTGCAGAACACCGCCTAAAAAATCCTCTCTCTCCAGAATCAAAATATCCCGGATTCCCTTTTCATAAGCGGCAACGGCCGCGCTCATACCGGCAGGACCGCCTCCGATAATTACAAGATCTTTCAAAATTCCTACCTCTTTTCAACGTTGACAAAGGAGCCTTTGCCGAATTTCGTAACCGCTTCATAAGGGATCCCCTGCTCTTTGGCGATGAGCTCTATGATATAGGGCGTACAAAAACCACCCTGGCACCGTCCCATCTGGGCGCGGGTTCTCCGTTTTACCCCGTCCAGATCTCTGGCAGGCGGGTTTTGCCGGATAGCAGAAAGGATCTCCCCTTCCGTCACCCCTTCACAGCGGCAGACGATCTTTCCGTAAGAAGGATCGCGGCGGATCATTTCATTTTTTTCTTCCAGCGTAGCGTCCCGGAAGGCGTGGGCAGATTTACGGAACGGGTTATACCCCTTCTTTTCTGTTAAAACAAGCCCCTCTTCAGAAAGCATCTCTACCAGCTTCTTTGCAATGGCAGGAGAAGCGGAAAGGCCGGGGGATTCAATACCGGCGGCGGAAATAAAGCCTTTTTCCGGGGAGGAAAGAATAAAATCTCCCCTGCTACCAGTGGCACGAAGCCCGGAAAAAGAGGTGATGACCTTGGAAAAATCAATGCCCTCTACGCTTTCCCCGGCCCGGGTCATAATTTTTGTAATACCGCCGATGGTGGTTCCCACGTCCTCTTTATCTTCCTGCTGAGTTGCAGTGGGTCCCAGCAAAAGGTTCCCGTCCACCGTGGGGGTCACAAGGATTCCCTTTCCCTTTTCTGACGGCGTACGGAAAACCGTTTGGGTTACAAGATGCCCCTGGCCTTTATCCAGCAGAATGTATTCACCCTTTCTGGCGCAAATAGAAAAAGAGGTATCGCCTATCATACCGGCGATCTTGTCCGCATATACGCCGGCACAGTTTACCACGTATCTGGCCCGGACAGAATCGTTATGGGAAGAGATAATATACCCCTCTTCCTTTTTCTCAATTTGATTTACTTCAAAATTGCACCGAAGATGGGCCCCGTTATCCATGGCATTTCCCACGGCGGCAATGGTAAGTTCATAAGGGCAGATAATAGCACCGCTGGGGGCATACAGGGCAAACTTTGCTTTTTTGGAAACGGAAGGAGCAAGGGCAAAAAGCGCTTCTTGATCTAAAATTTCAAGATCCTTTACGCCGTTTTTCTTTCCTCTTTCAAAAAGAGTTTTGATGGCGGCAAGGTCTTTTTCATCAAAGCCCAGAACAAGGGAGCCGTTATTTTTGTAAGGGACCCCAAGCTCTCCACAAATTCCCGGCATCATCTGAGAACCAAGCACGTTAAGTTCTGCCTTATATGTTCCTTCAGGCGCATCAAATCCTGCGTGGACGATGGCGGAATTGGCCTTGCTTGCGCCCATGCACACGTCGTTTTCCTTCTCTAATATACAAATCTTTAATTCATACCGGGAAAGCCGCCGAGCGGTCAGCGCACCTACCACTCCCCCGCCGATAATGGCAACATCATACATAGCCCTTTTACTCCTTTAAACACACAAAAGCACCGAAAAAAGTTTATCATTGACAAATAAGTCTTCTAAATATTATAATAAAACGGTCAAAAACGATTGTCAATGTGTGGCCAAAAAGGGGATCATCAATCAAAAACGATCAAAGGAAGTGGATCGAATGTTAAAAGAAGAACGCTATGATAAGATCCTTCAGATCTTAAGTGAACAGCAATACGTTTCTGCGGAAAAACTTGCGGAAAGGCTTTACGTCAGTCTTCCCACCATTCGCCGGGACCTAGCGGAACTTCAGCGAAGAAACCAGGTAGTACGGAGTCACGGCGGAGCGAAAAAGGTGCAGCCGGAGCATACCGTAGCGCCCCTGGATTTTCGAAAAACCATTCGTGCCGGGGAAAAAAGGGCTCTGTGCCGGGCGGCGGCGGGACTTGTTTCCGACAATGACATTATTTTTATCGATGCCTCTACCACCACACTTCAGATGGCGGATTTTTTAGGCGAAAAGAAAAACCTTACCGTTATTACAAACGGCCTCCCCCTTGCCATACTCCTTATTCACAAAGGCATCAAAACCTATTGCACCGGCGGTGAGATCTTTGAAACCTCCCTGGCCCATTACGGAAGCTTTGCGGAAGATTTTATCCGCAGATTTAATCTGGATCTGGTACTCATTTCCTGCCACGGCGTAAACGACGACGGAATGCTCACCGACCCTTCCCTTTTTGAAACTCAGATCAGAAGAGTCGCCATCGGCCAAGGAAAGAAAACCGTCTTCTTGTGCGACGAAGCAAAGCTTTCCCTCTCCACCCCATATAACCTTGCGCACCTTGAAGAAATGGACTACATTGTTACAAATTCCGAAAAGGTAAAAAACTTTTTAAAGGAAAAAGACCACCATAAAATCATAAAAGTATAAAAAAGCGGAGTGAAAATCACTCCGCTTTTTTTACTGATTTAAAACCTTTAAAACAGCATCTCTGATATTTTTCATTCCTTCAATGGTAGGATGACCGCATCTTTTATCAATGTTATCAAAAAAGATCGGTGTTATGCGATTTTTCTCGCAAGTTTCTTTTAGGCAAGAGGCAATTTCAGGATGAAGACCGGTATTGATGGGGCAATAAACAGTTGCTTTGGGTAAGGTTTCTCTTACAAGATGCAAGAAATAACATACGGCAGGCAAAACGGAATAGAAATCATTCTCTTCCCAATCGCTATATTTTTTCTCACCCAGCGGAGCCTTGCACCAGCTGTCGTTGGTTCCGCCGAAAACAAACGCCGTATCAATTTCGTTTTCAGCAAAAAATCCGTATTCAATAAGTTTTCTGAATCTGTAAATAAAGGAAGACGATTTGGAACAGTCCTCATTGTCATACCCGGTATAACCGATGGTTGAGCCGGACCAACTGTTATTTAGAACAAGGTTTAAATTTTTTTCTTTGAAAACTTGATACCACCAAGTTTCTTCCACTTTTCTTACGTCGGTTTCAGGATTTTCCTCTTCGGAATAATATGCCTCATACCCTTCCGGAATATAGCCTTTAAAAGTAGAATAACTATCTCCAATAATCAAAACGTTGTTTTTCATAAAAGCAGGACCGCCTTTCTAAATCTTCTATTATTATACTTTTTTTGTATATAAATTGCAAGACAAAAACGCTTTAGAAAAACAAAAATATTCTACTATATAGAAAAAGCGGAGTGAAAATCACTCCGCTTTTTTAACTAGTCAAGCTTACATATCATTTCAAGGATACGCTTTGCACAAAGTTCAAAATGTCCTCGCTTTAGTTTCCCTTTTTCAAGGGCTTCCTTCAGAAGCTGTGGGTCGCCGATGGGCATACGGATATCGTTGCCGGAAAGCACAAGGCGGGTCTGATCGCAGGGAGTCCACCAGTCAGAGGTTACCATACCCTCAAATCCCCATTCATCACGCAGGATCCCTTGGATCTGTTCATAGCTTTCGCAGCATCTTCTTTCATTAATCAGATTATAACTGCTCATAACGGTATAGGGCTGTGATTCTTTCACACAGATCTCAAACCCGCGTAAATAAATTTCTCTTAGCGCCCGTTCGGAAACACGGCTATCACTGTATTTGCGCTTTTGTTCTTTGTTATTGCAGGCAAGATGCTTGGCAGAGGCTGCAATATTGACGCTCTGAATTCCATTTACTTTGGCAGCGGCAAATTTACCGGCAATCAGCGGGTCTTCGCTGAAATACTCAAAGTTTCTGCCGCAAAGGGGATTACGATGAATATTAAGCGCCGGTGTAAGCCACACGGCAAGTCCGTTTTCCTTTGCTTCTAATGCACCGGCTCTGCCGATCTCATAAGCAAGATCGGGATCCCAGGTGCAGGCAATCAGCGTAGCACAAGGCCAGGCAGTAGTGGAAACACCGACCCAGGGCGGAATCCGCACGCCGGCAGGGCCGTCCGTTGTCATAACTGCAGGGATACCCAGTCTTAAAATACCGCCCATACCGTAGGTTTTTGCTACGCCACGGTTGGGGATGCCGCTCATGAGCTGGATCAGTTCATCCTCTGTCAGCTGTGAAAGAAACTGGTCTAGGGTAATTTTGCCATCGACTACATCTATTAACAAAAACGGCTGATCCGACTCAGGTACTTTTTCCTCGTTGATCAAGGCGGGAATATCATCATATTCCTTTACGGGGAACGAAGGAAGCTTTTCAAAACTACCGTCTGAAAGCATTCTTCTTTCCAGTTTATTGGGAGCGCATTTTTGAGAAAGCTGTTTTGTTACAACAAATTCCTCTTTTACTTCATAGCGCCAATCAGCCTCTTTTAAATTTCTGCAGTGATTGCCTGCGTAGAAAATATATTCGCCCTTTTCAAGCACGTAGGCAGACATTTTCCTCTTGCCCAAATCATCGTAGCTTGCCATATCGGAAATAGCGAAGGAAACGGTCACTTTTTCCTCCTCACCGGGCGCTAAAAGTGCCGTCTTTTGGAAACCGGCAAGGGAAATTTTGCTCTTGCCCAAAACACCCTGAGGCGCAGAAAAGTAGATCTGAACCACTTCTTTTCCTGCAACTTTGCCGATGTTTTTAACGGACACAGAAACTTCTATTTTATCCCCTTTTCGGCTCGCCACCGGTTTTCCCATTTCAAATTCCGTATAAGACAAGCCGTAGCCGAAGGGATAATTCACCTTATCCTGTACGCCGGGAATGGTTTCAAAATAACGGTAGCCAACGTAAATATCTTCAAAATAGCAAACGTAGTCTTCGCTTTCGTTGAAGGTATCCGCTGAAGGGTAATCGGAAAATTTCTTTGCAAAGGTATCGGTCAGTTTACCGGAAGGGTTTACGTCACCGCAGAGAATATCGGCGATGGCAAGTCCGCCCTCCATACCTGCCTGCCAGGCAAGAAGTGCCGCATCGATCTTCGGATTTGTTTTGATCCAGGAAACGTCGATCATTCCGCCGACATCAAGCACCACAACGCTATGCTCAAAGGCGGCGGTCACTTCATCTACCATTTTCTGCTCGGTATCCGTCAAATAGAAATCACCTTTCTCACTTTGGCGGTCTTTGGCCTCTTCGGAGAAGCGGTGGATGGTAATAATCGCTACGTCTGCATTTTTCGATGCCCTGCGGATCAATTCTAAAGGAACGTCGATTTCCGGAATCAGCTTATCTCCGTCGTATTCCGAAAGAACAGACGAGGCGTAATCGTAATAATACTTTGTTACCGGCTCGTATACGGAAATTTTTTCAGCCTTGCACTGAAAACCCTCGTATATATTGCGAACATAATCACAGAATACCTGGCCGCTTCCGCCTCCGCCCTTCACGTAATCAATACTGCCGATGCCGAAAAGCGCCACGGTGATATTGTTCTTCAAAGGAAGTAAGCCGTTGTTCTCAAGCAATACCATACCTTCTCCGGCTACTTTTCTTGAAAGGGCAATATGCTCACTACAGCCCGTAAGCCGCTTTCCGTTTTCGCCGATACCCGTGGTAAGATTGTACTGGTATCTTGCCCATTTTCCGGCTCTCACTTTGTTTTTTTCTCGCATAATGTTCATAAAATCACCTCTAAAAAAGCATTTTACACTTGCATTATAAGACAAAAAATTCTATAATACAAGTAAATTAATCGGAAATATAAGACAAAAAGTGCAAGGATGTAAAATGGAAAAAATTTTCAGAGAAATTAAAAAGCAACCGATTTTAGAAATCAGAAAAAACCTCAATTTCCCGCCTCACATTCATGACGATATCGAGCTTATTTTTGTAAAAAAGGGCGGAGCAACCGCCTTTTGCGACGGAAAGAAATACCGATTGAAAGAAAATTCTTTTTTCCTTGTTTTTCCCAATCAAGTGCACCATTATAATGAATGCATCAAGGGGGAATACGTTTTAATTATCATAAAGCCCTCTACCCTCATTCATTATCAAAGTATTTTTGAAAACGGTATCCCCTTTTCTGCCTTATGGGAATGGAAAGAAAAATATGACAATAACACAATTTCTTTGCTTGATATCACAATAGAGGACTTCTTAAAATACGGATATAGCCCGGTGATCGAAGCTTATTTAACCGCGCTATTCGGAAAACTTCTTTGCTTTTACGATATCAGCAAAAACAGAAGTTCCAATGAAACCATTTTTCAAATACTTCAGTACTGCGGAGCGCACTATAAAGAAGCCATCACAGTTCATCGTGTTGCCGAAAAGCTTCATATCAGCAAAAGCACGGTTTCCCATATCTTCAGTTCCCGATTATCCATTCATTTTTGCGACTATATCAATTCCCTGCGGCTGACGGAAGCAGAACAGCTACTGAAAAGCAAAAACCATTCTATCACCGAAATCTCTTATCTGTGCGGATTTTCCACCATACGCACCTTCAACCGTGCTTTTATCAAGCGATACGGCCTTTCTCCCTCTACCTATCGGAAAAATGCAGGTAAAACGGTAACGGAAACAAAAAACGAATAAAACAATAAAAGCGGAGTGAATTTCACTCCGCTTTTTTGTGATAACATTTTCTTATTTTACGATTTTCATGATCCTTCACCGAAAGCTTTATGATAACTTGATCCGTTCACCATACAAATCGTTTAAGTAATTTTGGAAGTTCTTGAGGGCCAGTTTTCCGTAGCAAAGATCGGGATTTACCGCATCAAGGCCTGCCTGAACTTCCAAAATTTTCTCAGGGTCAATAGCGGCCAGATCAATTTCTTCCGTAACGATCCGTTTTCTGGGAGGAATCAGATCCTTGAAAATAGAGAGAGGACTGACCTTCAGAGCGTTTTCCCCCAGCACGGTGGTGAAGATGGACTTTTTGTATTCATCGTCATATTCCACTCCGCCGTCGCTATTCCAAACACGATCGGAAAATAGCACCATACAAATGGGCAAAGTATAGTTGTAATAGGAGTAAGCCTTATTACCCAGTTCCCAGGCGCACATTTCACCGCCGCAAATGCCCTTTTCCTGCTTTTCATTTAAAGCAGGCTTCCAGGCGTTGATCTTCTCCGCGTTCATATACACGTGCAGATCCACGTAGGTATAGGTATGCTCTGCATTGATAAGTGTATAACCAAGATCAAGGAACCGGTCGATATTCTGCTGGGATTTTTTCGATTCACTGCTGAGCCAGTATTCCAGGATAATATCCCCAGGCAGATCCACGTCGTGATTGCACTCTCTGGATTCGTTCCACTTAATGGTCTTTTTCCCTTTGGATTTTACGATCTCGTGGATCCGTCTGATGCCGTGGTGATACATGGCCAAAATATCGGAATCGTATTTCTCAGCAAGTTTTTGGCAGGCGTGGCAGTTATCCCAGTGCGGGAGCGCGCCCAGACGGGGGAACATAATTTCGTCTCCGCCGATATGAATATACTCGCTGTCAAAGATCTCTAGGATCTCATCAATGATCTTTTCGTAGATCTCATAAGTAGATTCCTTGCCCACACACACCGTCCAGCGGCTGACTTTTCTTTCCTGGTCGATGAAGGTGCTTTTCTCGTAATTTTCAATTCCCTCTACGTACTGAACAGCCTTATCCATATCAATGATATCGCAACCAAGTTCCGGCAGAGCCTTCAGAAGGTTACCGGCGTGGGCGGGAAATTCGATTTCGGGAATGGCATCCAGTCCCAGAAGATTGCAAAATTCTACCACGTCCCGCATTTCTTTTTTGGTATACAGTCTGTGATTATCGGGATTGGGAACGATATCAGACTCTAAAATATATGAGAGTCGATCCATTAAATGTAAATGGACAAAATTGAATTTCAGTTTTGCAAGTCTTACAAGGTGCTCTTTTAATACGTCTATTTCAACGTAGCCCCGCGCCATATCCAGAAGGCAGGAACGAAAAGCCTGATCGGGGTAATCGGAAATTTTAGCGCACCCGATCTTCCCTTCTTTTTCCAGGCCGCTTAAAGTAGCCAGGGCATTTCGCAGACCTTCATACTCGTGATATTCGATACAAATGCCTTCTTCTGTTACGGAAAGCGTGTATTCACCCTTTCTTTCCATATCCGCTTTTTTGAAAGACACGTTGGGATCAGATCCGCATTCTGCCTTTAGACCGGGAGAAAACACCTTCAAAAGCCCAGCGGCCTTTTCTCCGTCTTCACTCTTCGGAAAAATCAAAGTTTTGCAAAACCATCCGCTACTTTCTTCCAAGTTTTTTACTCTGGGTAAGATCATAACACTACCTCCCAAAAGGGCTTTTTTTGATTATATCACCGCTGTTTTAAGAAAGTCAAGGGCAGATAGATCTTTTTATCACTTTACAAACAATACGCACATTAGAATAAAAAAGCGAGGCAAATTGCCTCGCTTTTTTATTCTTCTACAATTACGTAATAGGCAGACGTAATACCGCCCGGGCCTTCTACCAGAACGAAGGTATTACCCACGGAAACACCTTTTACCAAAAGTCCTTCCCCTACGGCAACGGCCGTATCCTGGGAATAGATCTTTACCTTTTTCCAGGTAGCGGCAGACTGTGGTGTAACGTAGCCTCCCACCTTAACGCGAAGCGTCTTGTTGGCGGCAGTCAAGGAATCGGAGTACATCAAAGCCTTTACCGTATCTTCATATTTTGCCGGGATCTGATTAGGACCGTCCGATTCAATGGTTTCAACCTCACCCGCTTCTGCCATATCATTTTCCATTTGGTTCTGAATATTTTGAAAGTTTTGTTCAATGGCAGAATAATTTTTATTAAATTCGTCGTTTTTTTCCTTTTCTTTGATCATATTGGAAATGGCAGTGCTGAAGATAAGAGAAAGAAACAGTACCAAAGCGCAAACGGCAATTATAAGGTTTCGTTTACCCTTCTTCCCTTTTGCAAGTGCCTTGAGCGCAGGGAGCATATTCCCCACGTTCTCCTGCAAGTCATCTTCCATTCTGGCGTCATTGAGAATCTCCATTTCCAGGGTTTCTTTTTCGTAGGTAGAAGCCTGGGCGTAAGCCTTTACAATGGAAACAAGGCTTTGCATTTCAAAAGAAGATTCGGTGGTATCGGTCATCGTAAGAATTTGAGCAGTACTGATGTACAGTTCAAATTCATCCGTTAAAACAACGTCTTCCAGTTTAATCGGAATAATGGTTTTTTTATAATGGATGGCGCGCTCCACTTCTTTTGCCACCCACTGGGAATTCATAGAAGCTTCGGTAAGGAGCAAAACAAAGGAAGAACAATTCTTTATGGCTTTATTGATCACCTGAGCATATTTACTGCCGCCGGGAATATCATCCGGCGCCACCCAGCTATCAATATTGTTTTTGCTCAAAATGTAACGTATTTCGTCCGTAACCTCTCGGTTTTTTGAACTGTAACTGATAAAAGCGTATCCCATAAAATTCTCCTAAATTCT
>JAZNRO010000111.1:0-4686 GCA_045590715.1 Eubacteriales bacterium
TGCTCTTTTCTTCTCCGGTTGTCAATTAAAATGCGCCTTTTGTCAGAATTACGAGATCTCCGCTGAAATTTGCGGAAAAGAAGTTTCAAAAGAGGAACTTACAAAGCTTTTCTTTCTTCTTCAGGAAAAAGGTGCTTGCAACATCAATTTAGTATCCCCTACGCCCCATTTAAACGTTTTGATCCCGGCCCTAAAAAAAGCCAGAGAACAAGGCCTTTTGGTCCCCACGGTATTAAACTCCGGCGGATACGAATCCGCAGACACCTTAAAGAGGCTGGAGGGACTTATTGATATTTATCTGCCGGACTTTAAATTTTTTGATCCTTCCCTCTCTCAAAAGCTTTGCGGTGCGAAAGATTACGCTGAAAAATGCATGGAAGCGTTAAAGGAAATGTATCGCCAAGTGGGGAAAGCACAGTGGGATGGAGAAAAACTGAAAAAAGGTCTTATGATCCGTCATCTGATCCTTCCGGGAAATATAGCAGATTCTATCAAAATTCTGGATAAGATAAGCGACCTTTTTCCAAAGGATGAGATCGTTTTATCCCTTATGCGCCAGTACACTCCTTGTCACAAGGCCCTTAAAATCCCGGGACTTGAAAGAAAACTTACGAGTCTTGAATACCAAAAGGTTTTAAGGCGAGCGGTAGAAATCGGGTTTTCCTTTCTCTACACCCAGGAAAAAGAGAGCGCCAGCCAGGATTTTATCCCGGATTTTTCAATTTATTCCCTTGAAAATAATTGACAAAGAAACAATCTTTTGTTACACTTTTTTCATTAGAAATTTAGGAGGAAATCCATATGAATATCGGTATTTACGGTTACGGCAATCTTGGCCGCGGCGTTGAAATGGCCGTACAGAAAAACCCGGACACAAAGCTTATCGGTATCTTTACAAGAAGAGATCCGGAAAGCGTAAAATCCTTAACGGGTGCGAAAGTTTATCACACATCAAAAGTCCTTGACTTTAAAGATAAAATCGACGTTATGATCCTTTGCGGCGGCAGTGCTACCGATCTGGTACACCAGACCCCGGAACTGGTTGAAAATTTCCACGTGGTTGACAGTTTTGACACCCACGCCAGAATCAACGAGCATTTTGCAAACGTTGACAAGGTAGCAAAAGAAAGCGGAAAGATCGGTGTGATCTCCTGCGGTTGGGATCCCGGTATGTTTTCTCTTACCCGTCTTTACTCCCAGGCAATTCTGCCCGACGGTAAGGATTACACCTTCTGGGGCAAGGGCGTAAGCCAGGGACATTCCGATGCCATTCGCAGAATTGAAGGCGTAGTTGACGCCAGACAGTACACCGTGCCCGTTCCCGAGGCACTGGATCGGGTTAGAAATCTGGAAAATCCGGACCTTACTACCAGAGAAAAGCACACCAGAGAGTGCTTTGTAGTAGCAGAAGAAGGCGCGGACCTTGACCGAATTGAAAAAGAGATCAAGGAAATGCCCAACTACTTTGCTGACTACAATACCACCGTTACCTTTATTACCAAAGAAGAGCTTTTAAGAGATCACGCTTCTCTTCCCCACGGCGGCTTTGTTATCCGTACCGGTAAGACCAGCGACAGTGCAAATCAGATGATCGAATACAGACTGAAACTGGATTCCAATCCGGAATTTACCGGCAGTGTACTTTTAGCCTGCGCAAGAGCGGCTCTCGCCCTGGCAAAAGACGGGGTAAAGGGTGCAAAGACCATTTTAGATCTTCCCCCCTCCGCACTTTCTACCCAGAGCCCTGAAGAACTGCGGGCACACCTGTTATAATCAAAAAAAGACTGCAATTTTGCAGTCTTTTTTTATTGTTTCTTTCGGGTTTTAAAATATGCTTCCACGCTTCTTATTCCGTCCATAGCAGAGGACATAATACCGCCGGCGTAGCCTGCGCCTTCTCCAATGGGATAAAGACCACGAACTTCGCTCTGGAAATCTTCTCCTCTTACAATACGGACCGGGCAGGTAGCGCGGGATTCTACACCGGTAAGAAGGGCATCTTCATCATCAAATCCGGGAAGGATCTGCCCCATTTTTACAATGCCTTCTTTTAAAGAAATGGCAAACTCTTCCGGCAAGACCTTATGAAGATTTGCGGGAGTTACCCCTCTTGCGTAGCTGGGCTGAACCTTGCCAAAGCCTCCGCTCTTCCGGTTATTTAAAAAGTCGCCGAAGCGCTGACAAGGGGCACAAAATTCTCCCCCACCGGCAAGATATGCCTTTTCTTCCAGCGCTTTTTGATACCGAAAGCCGGAGAGGATATCATCAGGCGTTTCTTCGGGCAAAACGTTTAAAAGCAAGGCGGCATTGGCATTTTCCCCATCCCGGGCAAAATCGCTCATTCCGTTTACCACAACTGACCCTTCCTCACTGGTAGCCGGCACTACCACACCACCGGGACACATACAGAAGGTATAAAGATTTTTTCCGGATAAAGTGGGAACGGCAAGTTTATAATCTGCGGCCGAAAGCCCCATTTTAATCCCTTCCGGGCCATACTGGGCAAGATTTATATCCTTTTGCAGGTGCTCGATTCTCACGCCTACGGAGAAGATCTTCTTTTCCATGGGAATTTTTGACTGATAAAGCGCATCAAAAGTATCCCTGGCACTATGACCGATCCCTAAAAAGACGGTAGTACAAGGAAGCGTTTTCACGCCCTCTCTATCTTCATACTCCACTGCGGTAATACGATTATTTTCAATGATAGGAGATAAAAACCTGGTTTCAAACAGTACCTTTCCCCCAAGCTTAATAATTTCTTTTCGCAATGCAGACACAACGGAGCGCAAACGGTCGGTACCGATATGGGGCTTATTTAAATATAAGATCTCCTCGGGCGCCCCAAAACGAACGAATTCTTCTAAAACAAAGCGGCCGCGATGGTTTTTATCTTTTAAAAGGGTATTCAGTTTTCCATCGGAAAAAGTACCTGCGCCGCCTTCTCCGAACTGGATATTGGATGCAGGGTCAAGTTTTCCGGTGAGGAAAAAGGAATTTACGTCCTTAATTCTCTCCTCCACCGCTTTTCCTCTCTCCAGCACGATAGGACAAAGACCGGCTCTAGACAAAAGAAGGGCGGCAAACATTCCCGCAGGGCCAAAGCCCACTACAACGGGACGATCATTGCAGGAGGAAAATCCGGGAATCTGATAAGAAAATTCTTCCTTGACCAAGGTGCATTTTTTAGACGGCTTCACTCGTGCGCCGGGCGTAAGATAAGCATCTACGGTATAGTGAAAACAAAGTTTTTCTTTTCTTGCGTCCAAAGATTTACGATACAGACGGATCTTTTCAATCTTTTCGGGAGAAACAGACAGTTCTTTTGCGGCAAGGAAGGACAGTTTTTCTTCGTTTTCGCCGGGCAAAAGTGTAAGCCCGGTAATGCGGTAATACATCCTATTCCCTCCTTGACAAATAAGTCTTTCATCATTATAATGGTGACATTCGCGGGTATGGCGGAATTGGCAGACGCGCCAGATTTAGGATCTGGTGGGTGACCGTGCAGGTTCAAGTCCTGTTACCCGTACCAGAAAACGACAGATTCCGACAGGAGTCTGTCGTTTTCAGTTAAATCCACCCTTGCGGGTGTGTGAAATCGTCTCCGACGATGAAATCCAACACTGCTGGATGAAATCCGCCTCGACGGCGGATGGGTGGATTTAATTTCACCTGAGGCATAAACCGAAGTTTTCATCAGCGTTAGCTGATTTCATTCTTGCGTCCGCAAGGATTTCATTTCAAACGAACGCTGAAATTCATAGAAAAAGTAGATAATACCTTTTTTAAGCCCTAGACAGCATCCCAAGGGCCATCGGTTCTTGGGATGTTTTTATAAATCGGCAGAATAATCTTTCAAAACGCCTTCGTAGACAACTTTCGCTCCTTTGAAATTCAAAAAGTCAGAGGGAGCGGTAAAAGAAGCAAGATCTTCTGATCCGGGAACCTTGAATTTGCGGAAAATACTGCGAATAAATTCCGAGCAGTAAAATTTATTGTTTCTCTGCTTTTCAATTTTTACAGCCGCAAGGCAAAGACCGATAAAGTCGTAACCGTAAATTTCTTTATGCTCGTACATTTCGTAAAGGACAGCCTTAATAGAATCATAGATCTCCTCGGATACGGAGAGCCGGAGCACCGCACATCTTGTTTTGGGAAAACGCTTATAAATGCCGGCGTTTTTCCTCTCCTTTACAAAGCCTCCCCAAAAAGGGTTATAAGTCTGACGGCGACCAAAGGAAAACATCGGATCAAGATCGGGAGAAAGAGCGATGGAAACGTGGTTATACGCATCACGGGTGTAGACCTTAATGGCCTGGGCCCAAATAGAACCTGTTTGCGTGAGTACCAGATACAGATCTTTTGACATTTCCTTTCTCCTTTTCTCTTTTTCAAATCTCATAAAGTATACACAAAATCCCTTCTTTCGTCAAGGAATTCCAAGGGAAATTAACATTTACAAGGAGCTTTTATGACCTTCCCCTTTAATGCGCTAGGGCTGACTCACAAATTTATGGTAGAAAACATAAAACCCGGCCACTTTTGCATCGATGCCACCGCCGGCAAAGGCAGGGACACCCTGTTTTTAGCAAATCTTGTTGGAGAAACAGGAAAGGTAGTGGCACTGGACATACAAAAAGAAGCAGTTGAAATGACAAACACTCTGCTAACGGAAAACAATATCAC
>JAZNRO010000112.1:0-9430 GCA_045590715.1 Eubacteriales bacterium
CTGGATCTTTATCTTTTTGACCATTTATTCCGTCCGGATAAAAAATTAAATACAAAAGAAATGAATTTCATTCTCCGGCATCTTACCGGCGAAAGTTTTCGCAGATCCAAAGCCTATCGGTCAAATCCGCGATTCGCCGCCGCCTGCGAGGAAGCAGTTTCCCGTGCTTTTGAAAAAGGACTTTTTACAAAAGATCGTTTAAATTCCAATCTTTTCTCTATTAAGATCCCTTCGGAAGTACACACCGTGCGCACCTTGTTTGCCGGTCTGCCGGAAGAAGAAGTGGTAAAAGCAAAGATCAATCTCTGCTCTGTCCCCTTGCTTCACGATAACAATATCCGCTGGCGATGCGACGAGATTCTGCGCTATCTGGAAAACAGGCTTCGGGGCATTTTTAAAATTAAAAACGCCCTTTCCCGTATTCATATCAGCACCGAACACAAAGCCTTTTTAGAGGATATTTTAAGCCCTTATGAGGCCCTTTCTCAAAGAGAGGAAGAAGAGGCTCTTCCCTTCTTCACCGAGGAGAAAAAGATTACGCCCAGAGAATTTCAAATTGACCCGGAAAAGGCGTCGGAAATCGAGGCTTCTTCCTGGGATATTACAGAAAAGCTTACCCAGTCGTACCTTGAGCGCGAAGAAGATATGATTTTGGTAGGTGAAGAGCCGGTAACCGGCACAGAAGAAAAATATAAGGAAGATCTGGAAAAGATCAGCCGTCCGGCGCTTCCCCTCTCTGCCGGTGAATTTTGGGAATTTGCCGCAAGTCTTACGGAAAACGAAGACGCGTATCTCTCTATCCTCTTATACCGTGGAAAAGAAATGGCCAGACGGTTTGCCGTATCCCTGGGCGCATTTCCGGAAGCCCTGACCGCCTCTTGTAATCAGAAGGCAATAGACGCGGTAGGTGACGGCGTTATTGACCCGGCAGGCGATATTTACGATGATTACCGAAACGATTTAAAAGAAGTCTTTCTTGAACCGAAAGGAGATATACTTTCATGAGCGAAAAGAACGTAAAAATCCCAAAGAGAATTCTTGGGACCCTCCTAAATTCCGCCGGTGCAGGCGTGGTGCCCAGACAGGGACTTGAATACATTGCCATTGGCCGGGAAGCAGAGATCGCGGCCCTGCTTCGTGATCTTGAGAACATTTCCCTTGGTATGGGTGCTTTTCGCTTTTTGGTAGGTAAATACGGAAGCGGTAAGAGTTTTCTTATGGGTCTGATGCGAGCAAACGCCCAGGAAAGAGGCTTTATCACTGCTGACTGCGATCTTTCCCCCAGCCGTAGATTTCACGGTACCGGCGGTCAGGGACTTGCCACCTTCCGTGAACTGATGAAAAACCTCGGATGCAAAGCCATGCCGGACTCCGGCGCACTGGCGGTAATACTTGGCACCTGGTTTACGGATCTGAAAATGAAGGCAGTAACGGAAGAAAAACTTTCTGCCGACTCTCCTGAAATCGATGCTTTCGTGGAAAAAGAAGTTTTCCGCGTATGCCAGACTCTTCAGGGAAACGTAAACGGCTTTGATTTTGCAAAAGTGCTCCTGTCTTACTACAACGCCGTTATCAAAGGGGACGAAGAAATGCGGGAAGATGCCTTAAGATGGCTTCGGGGTGAATTTACTACCCGCATCCAGGCCCGCAGTTCTTCCCTTCACATCGGCAATATCATTGACGATAACAACTGGTACGACTTTTTAAAGCTTTACGCAGTATTTTTCCGCCTCATCGGATACAAGGGTTTTCTCCTTTTGATCGACGAATGTGTGAATCTCTATAAGATCCCCAATCGCATCTCCAGAGAAAACAACTACGAAAAGATCCTTAGTATGTTTAACGATACCATGCAAGGAAAAGCGGAAGGCCTTGGCATTTTCCTTGGCGCTACTCCTCAACTGATTGAGGACAATCGACGGGGTCTATACAGCTACGATGCACTAAAGAGCAGACTGGTACCGGGGAAATTCATTCCCCAGGGAAAGCAAAACCTTCTCTCTCCCCTCATTTATCTCAAGCGCCTGACAGACAATGAGATCTTTGCGCTGTGCAAACGACTGATACTTCTTCACAGCTCTTACTACACCTATACCCCGAAGATCGGGGATAACGAGATCCTTGCCTTTTTAAAGATCGCCTTTGAAAAGATGGGTGCTGATGAGATGATCACGCCCCGCGAGATCACCAGAGATATTTTAAATATTTTAGACGTTCTCTACTCCGATCCCAGTGCCCGTTTTGAGGATCTGATCCGGGACGTAGGAACCGCCGAAGAAACAGAAAAAGACGAATTTGACCAGTTTTTTGATTTAAGCGAGATCAAGCTATGAACAAAAACACAAAGGAAGAAGCAAAAAAAGTCTTTTCCCTATTTTCTGACAATATCAAAAATTATATTTACGAAGAGGGATGGAATGATTTAAGGGAGATTCAAGTAGAGGCTGCCAACGAGATTTTCTTTACGGATCACGATCTTGTCATTTCCTCCGGCACCGCTACGGGTAAGACCGAAGCGGCTTTCTTCCCTATTCTATCCCTGATGGAAAAGGAAAAAGACCGTCCTTTTCAGATCCTCTATATTTCCCCGATCAAGGCGCTGATCAACGACCAGTTTCACAGACTTTCCCAGATCCTAAAAGACAGTGACGTAGGTGTGCACCGCTATCACGGAGACGTGAGCCAAAGCAGGAAAGAAGCCTTTTTTCACGCCCCCAGAGGGATCCTTCAGATCACCCCGGAATCTCTAGAAAGCCTGCTTCTAAGACGCTGGAATGAGATCTCATCTATTTTTTCAAACCTTCGATTTATTGTGATAGACGAGATCCACGCCATGATGAGCACCGACCGAGGAAATCAGATCCTTTGTTTACTAAAAAGAATAGAGAGCGCCATTGGTATCAGGCCACGTAGAATCGGTCTTTCCGCCACCATCTCTTCTGATGATGCTACCGCCCGGTGGCTTGGCTGCGAGGAAAAAGAGTGCCGTGTCATCCGTTTGCCCAAAGAAAACGCTTCTCTCCGGGTGGGACTTGAACATTTCACAGAAGAGAAAAAAGACTCTCCGGGAGAGGCTGATGAATGGATCTACCGGGCTACCAAAGGGATCAAATCCATCGTTTTCTCCAATTCACGGGAAGAGACGGAAAAGATAACGGAGAATCTGAAAAAGATTGCCCGCGAAAAGGGCGAAGAAGACCGTTTTTACATTCATCACGGAAACCTTTCCGCCACTTTGCGAAAAGAAGCGGAAGAAAAACTCAATAAAAGTGAAAAGGCGGTTACGGTCCTTGCTACCTCAACCCTGGAATACGGAATCGATATTGAGAAATTAAAGCGGGTCATCTGTCAGGAAAGTCCCCTTTCCATCTCCTCCTTCCTTCAGCGATTAGGACGCAGTGGAAGAAGAGAAGCGGCACCGGAAATGCTTCTTTGCTTCCGGGAAGAAGGAAAAGACGAAAACTGCTTTGTTGCTGATAGAATCCCCTGGGAACTCCTGCAAGGCATTGCTATCATTGAACTTTACCGAAAAGAAAAATTTATGGAAGAGGCAGAGGTGAAATCTCTTCCTGCAAGTCTTCTTTTCCACCAGACATTGGCTTTGCTTGGCGCAGAAGGCGGAAAGACGGCACCAAGCCTTGCGCGGCAGGTACTTTCCCTACCCCCTTTCCGAAAAATCAGCAAAGAGCAGTTTAAACTTCTCCTTGTTCATATGATCTCGGAAGACTACCTGGAGCTCTGTGAAAACGGTGTTTTGATTCCGGGGATCAAGGGAGAAACTTTGCTTCAAAATTATCAGTTTCTTTCTGTATTTCAAGACAAGGAACAGTTTGGTGTTTACCATAAAAATGAACGGATCGGCACCATCGCTACCATTCCTTTAAAGGGTGAAAGCTTTACCCTTGGCGGAAAGGTATGGGAGGTGGAAGACACGGATATGATGAAGAAAAACGTTTTTGTTCGTCCCGGAAAAACTGCGGAAAATGATGTTTTTCGAGGAAACGGCGGGCTGATCCACCCAAAGATTTTAGAGAAAATGCGGGAGATCCTTTTCAGCCGCGAAGAATTTCCCTATCTTTTCCCCGGCGCTGAAAAAAGGCTTGATAAGGCCCGTATCGATGCTGAAGAAATGGGACTTGAAACAGAATATCTCTTTGACTTAGGTCAGGGTGAATTCGTTCTCCTTCCCTTCCTTGGCTCCAAAGCCTTTGAGGCTTTCAGACGCATCATTGAAAAAGAGATTGCGCCCCTTATCGGTCTTACGGATATCAGGAGTCATTCCTGCTACGCCCTTTATTTCCACTGCCGAAAAAGTCTTGTACAGATAAAAAGTGAAATAAAAGAGTATTTAAACCAAACGGATCTTTCAAAAGCGGCCCTCTTCTCTCCCGGGGAGCGTCCCGTTTTTGATAAATACGACACGTTTCTACCAAACGCTCTACGTCTGGAATCTTTTGCACGAAACCGCTTGGATCAAAAGGCGGCGATCTTAAAACTAAATGAAATTTTTAAATAAAAAAACAGCAGCTTTTGCTGCTGTTTTTGTTTTTTTATAACGTGGTTTCTGCACCGTAGCTTACTGCGCTTACGTCCTTTACGCCTTCCAGTAAACTTAAGTCCTCTACTAATTTCATTAAGTTCTCGGAATAACGGGTTTTCAGACAAAGCTCGATATAATCAGAAGTGGCAATTTTGGATTTTACCTTTAGGTTACGAAGGCTTGAAAGCGCCGTTTCCACTTCCTCGCGGGATGACAGATCGTATCTTATTACAAGAAGGTACGGAGCCATATGAATCTTTTTGGTAAGAAGAAAATAAAGAAGGTAGAGTGCGCCAAGAGAGATATTGGTAATAGCGGAAATGTACACAAGGCCTGCACCGGACATAATGCCCGCGCCAATGGCCCAGAACATAAAGACCGTATCCATAGGATCCTTTACGGCGGTACGGAAACGGACGATAGAAAGGGCACCTACCATACCAAGGGATAAGGCCAGATTTGTAGTAACGGTCATAATGACCATAGAAGTTACCATAGAAAGAAGGATCAGAGAAAAGCAGAAGGAAGGACTGAACGCCGCTCCCTGGTAGCTTACACGGTAAACAAAAAGAATATAAAGGGAAAGCAAAAAGGAAACGATGAGACCGATGGCAATGCGGTCGCCGGTCATTGTAGTTTGAAATTCGCTTTCAAAGGTAGAACGAAAAAAATCAAGAATCAGATTCATACTTTGCTCCTAAATAATAGATTCTCTTACCAGACAGAATTTGGAAATAGCCGAGGATACTTTTGGAATATCCTCCAAAAGCTGTGAAATGTGAGGAGGTAAAAAAGAATCAAATTTTACTTCCAGAATGTAGTCTGTCAGCATAGGGACAGAGAAAAAGGGTTCTTCACCCAAAAGAGACTTTTGAAAAAGAGATCCTTTTAGACAGGAATCCAAGGTGATACGGACGTTCCCCGCGGGATAGCAAAAGGCTCTCCTTTGATAATCTACAAAAATCAGGGGACGAAAGCCTTCATAGCGCATTTTGCTGTAAAACTCACCCAAAAGGCCGGGGCAATCCAGGGGAAAAGTTTTCCCGGAGATCAGTTCCAACGCCTGATCCTCTAAAATACATTCAACAGTTTTACGTGACATTTTACCGATTTTTTCTTTCTTCTCCAAACGGATATAGGAAAGGTCCCCATTATAAAAACGGATCCGGTATTTACTTCGATTCTCTACCCCGCTGATCTTATCCAGATACGCAGAGGAAGAAGGATCGTCAAAATACAGACTGCGGACATTGTAGCAAGAGCGGCAATTCATATGAAAATCAGGGACTAAAACCGAAGAAAGGCGGGAGGACAAAAGAGCATGATGGGCAGGGCTTATAAAAAACTTCAGTTCATTTCGCATTTCTGCCATAAAAAGCCCTTCTCCCGCATAGAAATTTAATAAAAACATTCTAGCAAACAAGAAAACATTTGTCAACAAAAGGAGCTTTATGAAACACTTTCTCTCCCCTTTTATTCTCATTCTTCTCGCCCTTCCCCTTCTTCTCTTTTCCTGCGAAAAAGAAACGGGAAATCACCCTTTTGAGAAAGATATCCTCCAAGAAGGAGAAAAATACAATTGTGAAATTCAAATGGGCGAGCAGAATACCAAAATAGAGTTTTATGTAAACGATGATACTGCTTTTCTTCGTTATACCGACCCGGAGTCCCCTTTATACGAAATGGAGGAGATCGTAACGGAAGAAAAACATCTTGCTAAATTTCAAGAGATCACCTACGAAAGCGCCTCCTGCCCGGGAATCGGAAATTTGATCTTTGAAATTTCTGAAATATTGGATGAAGAAGAGCCGTCCTACGCAAAAAAAGAGAAAGAAAACATTTTTGAAACCTACGGCGATAACGGTTTTTCTTTTGTAGTAACAAAGGATAAGTCCACCGGCAAAACAAAAGAGATCTCGGGAGAGTATCTGGGGCAGGCTTATAAAATCATTTTTTCTTTTTGAACATAAAATAATACTGTCGGAATAAACAAATAAACCTTCGGCAACAATAGAATTACACGGAACGTGAATAAAGGTTTGGAGTGATAAATTTGACAGTTAAAAGAGGAGATATTTATTATGCAGACTTAAGTCCCGTAGTCGGTTCCGAACAAGGAGGAACAAGACCGGTTGTGATCGTGCAAAACGACGTGGGTAACAAACACAGCCCAACGGTGATCGCCGCTGCCATTACCAGCCGCACCACCAAAGCAAAGCTCCCCACCCACATAGAGGTATACGCCGATCAAAACGGACTGTGCAAAAACTCGGTCATACTCCTGGAACAGATACGTACCATTGATAAAAAAAGACTCAAAGAAAAAATGGGCCATCTAAAAGAAGAAACAATGGAAGAGGTAAACAAAGCCATCAATATCAGCTTTGGTCTGTAAAAAAAATCCCGGTCGAAAATTCGGCCGGGATCATTTTTTATAAAGAATATAATGGGATTTTCTCTTCTAAAAACGAAGCTTTATAAGCCGCAATGTCTTCTTTACTCAGATCAGAATAAGAAAAATCCAGTATCACGCTCTTTAAGTACTTTTTATCCGAAAGAAGCAAAGCAAATTCCCTTGAAAGATCGGTGTTGACTCCCGAAAGCACCGGAATTTGCACCCGATAGGGATACCCTCTTTTTTCAAACAATATAAGAGCGCCGAGAGTGTGGGAAGGATCGGGATACAGACCGTCATTAGACGGATGCGGAGAAAACAGGCGGAGCACGTAAAGATCCACCAGCGAATCCATCAGATCGTAGGCCGAATGGGAACACATTCCGCAGGTATAAACGTGCAGATCCATCCCTTCATCTTTGATACCTTTTGCTACGCTTTTGCAGAAAAAGGGATCTTGCAACGGCTCAGCGCCGAGAAAGGTAATACCTAGCTTCTGGGTATAGCAAAGAGTCTTTTCTTCCTTTAGATACGAGATCATTTCCTCATCCGAATAACGGGACTTTTCCGGGGTATCCAAGGTAAAACTGTGCTGAGAAAGAAATCGAAAAGGCATACAAATTTTCTCACACTTTTCGTGACAAAAGGAAAAGACGACGCCGGTACGAACCCCGTCGCCCAGATCGGTACGGTAATGCAGAAAACCGGAAATAAACGTTTTTTCGATCATGGTACTCTCCCCCTTTTCTTTATCCTAACAAATTTTTTGAAAATTGTAAAGATTTGCTTCTTTCGGACATATTGACAAAGGTGCGGCCATATAGTTTAGCAAAAGAGTATCTTCAAAGGAGAATGAAAATGGCTTCGAAAACCAGTATTTACCAAGATATCGCCTCACGGACAGGCGGTGACATTTATATCGGAGTAATTGGTCCGGTGAGAACCGGAAAGTCCACTTTTATTAAACGATTTATGGAAGAAGTTGTTCTGCCGCAAATGGAAGAAGGACCCGAAAAATCCAGAGCAACCGATGACGTACCGCAAAGCGGCAGTGGCAAAAACGTGATGACTACCCAGCCTAAATTTGTCCCTGAAAAAGGAGTTCGTATTCAAACTGACGAGAATTTTGGCTTTCAGGTAAAACTGGTTGACTGTGTAGGTTTTCCGGTGCCCGGCGCAGGCGGTCTGGAAGAAGACGGCAAAAGCAGAATGGTAAACACCCCTTGGTCACAGGATCCCATTCCCTTTGAAGAAGCGGCAAGTCTGGGAACGAGAAAAGTCATTGAAGAACACGCAACGGTTGCGGTTGTAGTTACCACAGACGGTAGTTTCGGTGAAATATCCAGAGAGGCTTATATCAAGGCGGAAGAAGAAGCGATCCTTGGTGCAAAAAAGACGGGAAAGCCCTTTGTTGTAGTATTAAACACAACGCACCCGGAAAGCCCCGAAACCATAGGATTATGCAATACCTTAAGCGAAAAATATAAGGTGTGCGTATTGCCTTTAAATTTGTTTACCCTGGAAGAAGAAGGCTTTCGGCTTGTTATCAGCAAAATCGTTCTGGAATTTCCCATTCGGGAGATCGCCCTTGGCCTCCCCGGATGGATCACCGGAACACCTTACGGAAAAGATTTAAAAGACCAGATCCTTTCTCTTTGGGATAAGGATCTTGGAAATATGCGAAAAACCGGTCAAATTCTTGATAAGATCGAAGCCTGGGGTCAAAATGATTGCTTTGATCAGGTCAAGATCTTAAATTCTGATCTTGGAACCGGCAAGATCCGACTGGAAGCGGTCATCAAAAAAGATATCTTCTATCAGATCCTGACGGAAGGCAGCGGACTTTCGGTAAACGATGAAAAAACACTGATGGAAACCTTCTGCTCCCTTTCTGCTCTAAAAGAAAAATACGATAAGATCTCTGTGGCACTGGAACAAGTTTCCGAAACCGGCTACGGCATTGTAGCGCCTTCCCTGGAGGATCTGACCCTGGAAGAGCCGGAGATCGTAAAGCAACCCGGCGGATACGGTGTAAAACTGAAAGCAAGCGCACCCTCTATCCATATGATGCGGGCCAATATTCAGGCAGAGATCTCACCCATTGTAGGAAGCGAGAGACAATCAGAGGATATTGTCAGATTTCTCCTAAAAGAATTTGAGGAAGATCCCCAGAAAATCTGGCAATCCAATATGTTTGGCAAGTCCCTTTACGAGTTGGTGAACGAAGGACTGATGAGCAAACTGAACCATATGCCGGAGGAAGCCAGAGGAAAACTTTGTGAGACCCTTCAGAAGATCATCAACGAAGGCAGCGGCGGACTGATCTGTATCATACTGTAAAAAGAAAAAGCAGGGCTTATCCCTGCTTTTTTCTTTTGAAAAAAACATTGAAAAAATGAAAAAAGAATGTTATAATAGTTTGAATTATTTTAACTTTTAGAAAATTGCTTTCAGATCCATCTTTTTCTTCGTTTCGAATCACGGAAAAAGAGGAT
>JAZNRO010000113.1:0-3129 GCA_045590715.1 Eubacteriales bacterium
GAGCCCTATCTTTCCTCTACCCACCGGCTTTTGCTGGAAAAAACGGAAGAGATCTTGGGCGGCGTGAAAATTCTTCTTCGTGCCACCGGCGCCGAGAGAGCCATTTTCGCTTTGGAAAACGATAAGGAAGACGCCGTAGACGCCCTTTCGAAAGTCCTTGGCAAAAGCCCCGCCTTTGCCGTAGCCGTACTAAAAAGCAAATACCCCCAAGGGGATGAAAGACAACTTGTTCGCACCCTTTTGGGAAAAGAGATCCCTCAAAATAAAAAAACAAAAGACCTTCGTGCTCTGGTCATCAGTGCAGAGACCTGCCTTTGTATCTACCGGGCCTTCGTAACGGGGCTCCCCCCCGTCACCCGCGCCCTTACCGTAAACGGAAACTGTATCAAAGAGCCTTTAAACCTTGTGGTTCCCATGGGAGCAGACCTGCGCTCGGTCATTGACAGAGCAGGGGGCTTTTCCCTGATGCCCGATAAGATCATCGCCGGCGGTCCTATGATGGGTCTTGCCCAGTGGACCACCTTCGTCCCCGTAACGGCGGGGGTTACCGGCGTTATTGCCATGCGCAGTGACAGAGTAAAGGCAAGTGCCTGCATCCGCTGTGGAAAATGCGTAAAGGCCTGCCCCTCACGGCTTCTTCCCCTGGAACTGAGCCGGGCGGTGAAGACCGGAAACGTGGAAATGCTAAAGCAGTACCACATCGAAGCCTGCAACGGCTGTGGATGCTGTACCTACGTATGCCCTGCCAAGATCCCGATCCTGCAGAATATCCGTGCCGGCAAAGAAATGCTGGCGCCCAAAAACGAAGCGTAAGGAGGCGTAGAAAATGGAAATTTTTCGCGTTGGCGTATCCCCCCATATTCACGGGGAAGATTCTACCCGTCAAATGATGATGGACGTTCTCATTGCCCTCTTTCCCTCTCTTACCTGGGGCGTCTATCTTTTCGGCTTCCGCGCTCTTACCGTCACCCTCTTATCCCTTGTAAGCTTTGTGCTTTTTGAAGCCTTGGGAAAAGTACTTTTCAAAAGAGAAGTTCCCCTTCACGATCTCTCTGCGGTGGTATCCGGCGCGATCTTCGCTATGATCCTGCCGGTGAGCATCCCCCTTTGGATCATTCCTTTAGGTGCATTTTTCGCCATGGTAGTCGTAAAAGGCCTTTTCGGCGGTATCGGCAAAAACTTTTTAAATCCCGCCCTTTGCGCCAAAGCCTTTTTGTATTTGTCCTTCCCCAAATTTTTTGAAGAATATACCCTTCCCTTTGCGAAATTAAATCCCTTTGCGGTAACGCTTTCCGAAGGAGCGCTAAAGGAAGCCAAGGCAGAAACCACTCTGGACCTTTTAAAAGAAGGCACCCTCCCCACCGAAAGTCTTTCCGACCTTTTTTACGGCAATACCGCCGGTAATATCGGTCAGGTTTCCGCCCTGCTTCTCTTGGCCGGGCTTTTGTACCTTTTGGTACGAGGCGTATTTACCTGGCACATTCCGGTAGCCTTCCTTTCGGTCTCTGCCCTTCTTTTCCTCATTTTCCCCATGGTAGAGCCCACTTTCTCGGCTCTTCTCCCCACCCTTCTTGCGGGAGCACTTCCCATGGCCGCCGTTTTTCTTACCACCGACCCGGTTACCACCCCGGTAACGGGAATCGGAAAACTTTTATTCGGACTCCTTGCCGGCATTTTCACCTTCCTTTTCCGCCGGTTTACCGGCATCACCGAAGACGTGACCTTTGCCGTTTTATCCGCCAATCTCTTCGTTTGGTATTTAGACCGGCTGTTCATTCCCCGTCCCTACGGCGCACCGAAATTTTTTGAAAAAAATCCCGCATTCTCCCTTCTTTCCCAAAAGGGGGATAAGAAATGAAACAAAATCTCTTTTTGCAAAAAGGCGTTCTAACACTTCTTTGCATCGCTCTCACCTGCGCGCTGATCCTTTCTCTTACCTTTCTTCTGACAAACGGCAAGATCGAAAGAAATCAGGAAAAAGAGATCGAAAAGAATATAACTTTGCTTTTCCCCAGCGGCAAGGATCTGAAACGGGAAGAAGCAGAGCCCTTCTTTGACTGGGTGTTAAAGCAATACCGCTTTATGGACAGCAAAGGGGAAACGGCGGCCTATGGCCTTGTTTTCTCCGTCAAGGATCAGCACACCAATACCTTCCTTCTTTTAGCAAAGAAGGACGGCTCTCTCATCGGTCTGCGGCCGCTACTTACCTTTGGCGCCCACGCCTTCCCGGACGGTGATTATAACGAGGATTTTCTGGATCTGTTCCACGGAAAAAAAGCCCCCCTTTATTTTGAAGAGGAAATGGCGGGAAGCGCACACAGCGACACCCTTCGTCCCCTCTCCCGAGAAGTCAATACCATCCTTTCCCGAATTGAAAAGGAAGGAGGCGCAAAATGAAACGACTTTTTGCCACTCTCCGCTACGCCGCACTGGATCAGAACGGCATTTTAGTCCAGCTTCTGGGCCTTTTCCCGGCGGTAGTCCTCTCTACCCGAGGGAAAGACGGCCTTATCATGGGTCTTTTTATCACTCTGGTACTGATTTTCACAAGTTTTTTCACCTCGCTTTTCAGAAAGGCTTTCACCGATGGGATCCGTCTTTTGGTGATCGTCCTGATAAGCTCTACCGTTTCCACCGTCCTTTCTCTTGTGACGAAAGCCCTTCTCCCTACGCTTTTCTCCCAGATGCAGATCTTTTTCGAGATGCTCTGCGTCACCGGGATCATTTTCGCAAGAAGCGAGATCTACGCTCGGTTTAAACCTGCGGCAAAAAGCGTTTTCGATGCTTTGGGTACCGGAATCGGGGTCACCGCAGTCCTGTTTATCCTGGGTCTTCTGCGGGAATTTTTTGGCGCCGGCACTCTGTTTTCCGGCACGCCCCTTCAGATCAAAATTTCCCTTTTGCCCAAAATGGATCTTTTCCTGCGGCCCGCCGGCGGACTTTTGATGCTGGGCGTTCTGGTAGCGATCTTTCGCGTTATCAATGAAAAGATCAAAAAAATGCCGGAGAGAGAGGAGGAAGAATTATGACAAAGCTTGTTTTGATCCTCTTTTCCGCTCTTTTTGCCGAAAATTACGTTTTGGTAAAATTCTACGGACTTTGTCCCTTTATAGGCACTTCCAAAAACGT
>JAZNRO010000114.1:0-14801 GCA_045590715.1 Eubacteriales bacterium
GAGCAGGTGTGATCTTAACAACACCGGTTCCGAAATCCATTTCTACATAGTCGTCTGCCACAACGGGAATTTCCCTGCCAACCAGAGGAAGGATCAAAGTCTTGCCAACCAGGTGGCGGTAACGCTCGTCATTTGGGTTTACCGCTACCGCAGTATCGCCGAGAAGGGTTTCGGGACGGGTGGTAGCCAGTTCCAGATAGCCGCTTCCATCTTTCAGAGGATAGCGAAGATGCCAGAAGTGACCTGCCATATCCTCATATTCTACCTCTGCATCGGAAATAGAAGTAAGACAATGGGGACACCAGTTGATGATTCTCTCACCACGGTAGATCAGACCTTTTTCATAAAGACGTACGAATACTTCTTTTACTGCCTTGGAGCAACCTTCATCCATCGTGAAGCGTTCTCTGGACCAGTCGCAGGAGGAGCCGAGTTTTTTCAGCTGGGAAATAATTCTTCCGCCGTATTGCTCTTTCCATTTCCAGGCGCGAACCAAGAATCCGTCTCTGCCGATGTCATCCTTTGTAATGCCTTCCGCACGCATTGCTTCGACGATTTTCGCTTCTGTAGCAATGGAAGCGTGGTCGGTGCCGGGCAGCCACAGAGTGCAAAAGCCTCTCATTCTCTTATAACGGATGAGAATGTCCTGGAGGGTATTGTCAAGCGCGTGGCCCATGTGGAGCTGACCGGTAATGTTGGGCGGGGGGATAACAATGGTATAAGAAGGCGCATCAGATTTGGTGTCGGGTTTAAAGAAGCCCTTGTCACACCACTCCTGATAGATTCTGTCTTCAAAACTTTTCGGATCGTAATTTTTTTCCAGCAGTTGTGCCATTTTTAACCTCAAATTCATTATAAAAAAGTTGAAATCCAAATAAAACGTAAGTTTTATTCATAATCAGTTTATTTTATAATAAAATTCAAATTTTTGCAAGGGCTTTTCGGCATTATTCCCGGTTTCGGTATACTTTTTTGATGATTTTTTCATAATAAGTAAAAAAACTTTAGGTGAATGTATGTTTACGGAAAAATTTGAATGGATGATTCAAGAACGAAAACCCAATGAAAAATTTGAAAACTCATTCGTTTTGAAAAAGAATTTGAGCCGCAAATGCAAAGCGTTGTTTTTATCACTTGAAAAAATGCCTCCAGATCAGTCCGGAACCACTTGGCTGAAAGAAAACGTGCATTTTTTATGCGATATTGCAAAGAAAATTCATTTTGAAAGAAAATCTGTTCGTTGTGGGATGATATCGCTCTTGAAGGAATTACTTCTTGAGGGGTGGAAGGCGGATAAGACGGATGATTTTCTTGAATTATTAGAAAAACTAAGACCTGAAAAAGGGTATCAAGAGGTAGAACTATATCATCTTGGTCCACTGTATCAGACTGCATTGATTTTCGCTATTGAAGAGGCTGCCAACAAGAGAAACGAACTGATACCGCCCCTTATTTCTGCCGTTCATCACGCCGGCAAAATTAATTTTGAACAGATTCGTCTTTATTTTTCTCCCATCGAAAGAATATTGCGCAGTGACCCTGCCGGGATCTATCCAAAAATGACGCGCGAAACACAGGCAAGATACCGCGAGAATGTTTTAACACTCTCAAAAAAAGCAAAAATGGAGCCCAGTCAATACGTTTCTAAAATTCTGGACCGCGCTATTTCGGAAGAAAAGCATATCGGACATTATTTATGGGAAAAACGGAAAAATATAGTATATTTTCCTGCGGTATTTACCTTGTTTTTTCTTTTTTTCTGTGCTTTTTTCTATTTTGAAAGAAACATTTTTCTAATCTTATTTTGCCTTTTGCCTTTGTATTTTATTTCCAAAAGCTTGGCTGACTTTGTTTTTGCAAAAGCCTGTAAGCCCCGACCTTTACCGGCAATGCGTATTGATACGGTATCTGAGGAGAATAAGTGCTGCGTTGTAATTACTACTTTAATTGGAAAACCGGAAGATATTTCTTCTGCTTGTGAAAAATTAAATCAGTATCGATTAAATAATAAGTCCGATCAAGATCATTTATATTTCGGTCTTTTGTGTGATCTTCCTCAAGGAAAGACTTCCTTTTCGGATAAAGATAAAAGGCTGGCAAGCAAACTTGAGCAGACGATCGAGAAATTAAACGAGGAAGATCCATGCTATTTCGCTATGCTTCGAAAGAGAAGTTATCACAAGTCGGAAGATGCCTATGTGGGCTACGAAAGAAAGCGTGGCGCGATCGAGCAATTTGTGGCTTATTTGAATACGGGAAAACTGTCGAAAGATACGCTTCATTACGGCCGAAAAGATCTAATTTCTACAAAGTATATGATTACCTTGGATCAAGATACCGAGCTTGGAATCGGACAAGCGAAAAGACTGATCGGAATGATGAGTCATCCCTTGAATAGGCCGGTGATTTCCGGTGAAAAGGGAAGACGTAGAGTGGTATCCGGACACGGTATCATTCAGCCTAAAATTTCCAGTTCTCTTTTATCGAAAATTACTACCCCCTATGCGAAAATTTTTAGTAATGGTAGCGGCGAAATTCGCTATGCGTCCGCTTCTTTTGATACCATGCAGACTTTATTTGGCGAGGGCAATTTTTGCGGGAAAGGCATTATTGACGTCGAAAGTTTTTATCAGGTTTTAGACCGTGCTTTACCGCCTCAGAGGATCTTGAGTCACGATATGCCGGAAGGTGCTTTGATGCGGGCCGGAATGGCTTGTGACGAGTTTTTTGTTGACTCCGATCCGCAGGATGCAGTCAGTCACTACAAAAGGCTTCATCGATGGATCCGCGGTGATGTGCAAAATCTGTTTCTGCTGCATCGTCTTCCAAAATTAAGGCGCTTTTTTGCCGTTGAAAATGTATTAAGGTACTTTGTTCCCATATCGGAATTAGGGATAATCATTACTTCCTTGTTATTGGACAGAAAGGTTCTTTTGCCGTTTTTTGTAATTTTGGTTTATCATTTTCAGCCGGTGCTGGAGGTAGCTTTTAGTACTTTGATATCCGGAAATATTCAGAATTTCAGCAGGCGTTTTAAGACTAAAATGCGCAACGTAATTTTGAATTCTTTTTATAAGAGTTTTCTATCAATTTCTGCCGTTTTGCACGAGGCTTTATATTTTTCCGACGCTATAATCAGAAGCCTTTATCGTATGACGGTATCAAAGAAAAAACTATTGGAATGGCAAGTGTATTCTCCTTTTTCCAAAAGTAAGAATGATCTATTGTTCTTTCTCTCCTCAATTCTTGTTTCTTCCTGTCTACTGTTTTTTGTTAAAACGAATTTGCAATTCATCCTTTTTCTTCTGTTTCTTTTTTATCCGTTTTTGATGTCACTGCTTGCAAGAAAGTATGTGATATCAGACAGACTTTCCGATCGTGAACGTGCGTATTTATTAAACCTTGCGAAAAACGAATTTTTGTTCTTTGATAATCTGGTGAACTCATCATCATCGTATCTTCCTCCCGATAACATTCAGTTTTCTCCCGTTGAGAAGATAGCAAACCGTACTTCACCTACTAATATCGGCCTTTATCTTGTTACGCTTGTTTCTGCATGCGATTTAGGATTTATCAGCGAAAGGGAAATGGTAAAGCGAATCAGTCTGGCATTTACTTCTATTGAAAAAATGGAGCACTACGAGGGGCATTTGTTTAACTGGTACGATCTATCCACTTTGGGTGTAATTGGAGAGAGATTTATCTCAACGGTTGATAACGGAAATTTTCTTGCTTCTCTAATGGTAGTGAAAAATGCCCTTTGTCAGCTGGAGAGCAAGGATTCTCAGATTTTGGAGTTAATAGCAAAAATTGATCGTGAAATCGATAATTTCAACTTTAATTTGATTTTTGACCGTGCGAAAGGACTATTCTACGTTGGTGTATTTCCGGATGATCCGGAACGTAGCACATCCTATTACGATCTATATATGAGCGAAGCAAGAATTACAAGCTTCGTTGGTATTGCACTGGGAAAAATATCACCTTTGCATTGGCGAAATCTATCAAGACCGCTTCTTTCCTTTGCGGGCCGCGTTGGTGTTGGATCCTGGACCGGCACTTGTTTTGAATACTATATGCCCACCTTGTTTCTTCCCGTGATCGAAAACTCTATGGAAGACGAAAGCCTTGATTTTGCTCTGTATTGTCAAAAGAAATTTTCGGCTAATAGCACCGAGGGAAGTATTTTTGGAATTAGTGAAAGCGGCTATCATACTACGGATGACGCCGGTAACTTGCAGTATTTTGCTTTTGGTACTCCTTATCTTTCTATTTACGAACGTGAATCATATAAAAAGGTAATCTCACCTTATTCCACCTTTCTAATGCTGATAAGAGGAGATTTTACGCTGGTTGATAATCTAAAACGAATTGAAAAAATTGGCGGTGTAGGACCCTTCGGCTTTTATGAAGCTTTGGACTTTGAAACCAATTTTATGGATGATTTTTCTGTGGTGAAATCCTATATGTCTCATCATAAGGGGATGAGTATCATCGCACTGACAAATCTGCTTTGCAACAATTCCATTCAAAAGCGTTTTATGTCATCTCCTATGTTCCGGGCGAAAGCAGAACTTCTGGCAGAGAGATTTCCCATTGAAGGCCGTCTTTTGAAAAAGAAAAGGGAGGCCATAACAATTCAAAGGGGAAAAGGTGCGCTTTCTCAAGGAAAGATTTCAAAACTAGTGGACAAGCCGAAATCCGCTGTTTTTACAGATGGAAAACTTACAATGCTGGCCTTAAGATCGGGTAAAAACCGTTTCTTGATTGACGGTGAAGATCTGTTTGATCCTGAAAAAAGCGGAATTTCAGTCAAAGTAATCACGTCCGTTGAAACCTATCAATTTAACTGCAAAAATTCAAAAATATCAAAGGTCAATTTTGGCCCCGGATTTGCTGAATATATTTTGATATCCGGTAAAGTCTCTATCATTTTGCGAATAGAACTGATTAGCGGAGAAAAAGCATTTCTATTACGCCTTGAAGTAAACGGAATTTCCGAAGCCTATTCGGTAGAGATAGATTTTGACTTTATTTATCAAAAAGAGCGGGAATATACGGCGCATCCTGCCTTTCATAATTTAGCTCTGGAAGCGGAGTCCGGAGAAAAGTGTCTGATCCTTTCCAGACGCTTAACGGATGGAAAAAAGGAGATTCAGATTCAAACAAACAAACGTTTTAAAACAAAACTTTCCGGATTTCGTGAAGAGGCTGCATTTCCTCCAAGGATGTTATATCAACCCAAAGTAGTATTAAGTTTTCAATGTAATGAAATTGGTAAAACTGTGATACCTTTGATTTTTTCAGCAAGTTCTAACGCCAATTTGTTAGAGGACTATTTGGACGGTTCTTTTCACTTGAAGAGCCATTATCAAACGCTGGGAGAAGAGCGTCAGCGCCGTCTTGATAAAATATGTCAGATGGACCGGAGCGCTTATCGCGCCCAGGAAGAAATTCTTTCCTTGATGTCAGTAAAACAAAAACATTATCTCGATCCGAAGATACAGCCTATCAGGAAAGAGGAACTTTGGAAATATGGTATTTCCGGTGATTATCCCATCTTGACGTTTGTGATTGATGAAAACAATCGTTCTTATAAGAAAATTTTAGGCTTTATAAAAGCATATAAAAAACTGCAAATTGCAGGTTTTGGTTTTGTTGACCTTGTGATTTTGCATCCGGCAGGTGACGGTTACTTTGATGAATTCAGAAGTGAATTAAATCAGCTGATCGCCAAAACAAAAAGCGAGTTTTTGCTGGGTAAACACCCGGGAATTCACGTGATCCCTTACCGTGATGACAGAGAAAAACGGATTTTTTCCTATCTTTCCGCAAAATATTTTGCTCAGGAAGAGGGCGAAGAGATTGAGAGACTTTTTGATGTGCAAATACAAAATAAAAAATTTATACGAGATGAAAAAGAGGAGTGCGTTGGTGCGTTTTTAGAAAACGGATTTTTAATTGATAAAAAGAAATTTTCTCCAACAGTTCCATTTTCTCACGTAGTTTCAGATCCGTATGTAGGTTTTGTATGCGATCAAAATTCTCTTGGATTTACCTGGTTTCGGAATTCCGGTCTGAATCGTATATCAAAATGGGAAAACAGACCGAATACTCAAAGCGGAGAGAAAGTTTATCTTCTTGTAGATGAAACTTTAGTCGATTTAATTTCTTTTGCAGAAAAAGTAAAATATTTAGAACGGGTAGCCATTTACGAAGGCAATTTGTTTGGAATGAAATATTCCGTTTTTATTACTGCTGTTTCCATTTTTTCCGGTAAACTGATATTTGTAAAATTTGATCGTAAACCGGAAGAAGATTATCAGCTGATTTTTTCTTTCGTTCCGGCCTTGGGTCAGAAATTAGGTAGAAATATTCTTTTCTCCGAGAAAGACCCCCTTGTTGTAATGAAGCCCATGATCTATGATGAATATGAATGCGGTGCGTATTTTTATTCCGGAGAAAAATGCAGCCTTTTCAGTCGGCAGGAAAGAGTTTATTTTTCTTTTCAGTGTAAAGAAGAAAACACTCTGCTTTTGGGTGGATTTTCCAGCGAAACACATTTAAGCTTTATTGCGGAAAACCTAAAGAAAATAAAGATAAATGAGCTTTTGGACCGGGAAACGGAATGCAATTTCAAATTGCCCGAAAAGAAGTTTATGCCCATGGAGTTTTGGTCTCTTTATCAAGCGGTCCATTCCCGCTTTTTTGGACGAACCGGTTTATATCAATCCAGCGGAGCATACGGCTTCAGAGATCAGCTTCAAGATAGTCTTGTTTTTTTGGACATTGATCCGGATATCACAAGACGCCATATTATCCGTTGCGCGGCACATCAGTTTTTGGATGGAGACGTGCTTCATTGGTGGCACACTATCAGAAAACATTCCCGCTGGGATCCGGGTATTCGATCGCGGTGCAGTGACGATTATCTATGGCTTCTTTTTGCAACCGGTGAATATATCAGAAAGACGTGTGACGAAAGTTTGCTGGACGTTAAAATTCCATTTTTACAAGGAGAAACCTTAAAGCAAAACGAAGATGAACGCTATATCAATCCCGAGATCTGCACAAGCGGGAATCTGCGTGAACATTTGGAAAAGGCAGCTCTGTTATTTATGGATCGAGGGCTTGGTGAACATTCTCTGCCTTTTATCGGTAGCGGGGATTGGAATGACGGTATGAATAAAATTACCGGTGAAAGCGTTTGGCTTGGCTTTTTCGGTGCTATTTGTATAAACCGATGTCTCCCGTATTTTACCGACGAAACTAGAGAAAGAGCTTTGTCATTCCTCGACAAGCTGAAAAATGGACTTGAATCGTCCTTTAACGGGGCTTGGTTTGTCAGAGCATACGGAAAAGACGGGCTTGTTTTCGGTAATGACGTTTCCATGCAATCCGAGTGCAGCATTGATCTGATTACCCAAGCGTTTTCTGCCTTTTATCAATGCGAGTTTGCAAAAACGAAATTTTCTCTTGACGATAAGATGATAGAGAGCGCACTAAAGTCTGCCCAGGAACTTCTTGTCAATTCTACAGCCAGAACGATCCGCCTCTTTACAAAGCCTTTTGTATCAACCGAGCCCTCTCCCGGTTATATCCAGCGTTATTGTGCTGGTGTGAGAGAAAACGGCGGTCAGTATACTCACGCGGCGGTGTGGTTTGCCCTGTCACAGATTCAATTTGGAAAGATGATTGATAGTGATGAGCTTGTTCAGCTGGGAATCAAAAATGCAAAGCTGCTTGATCCGTCTTACAATCTGTCAGTTGAGCGTTTTGAAAAATATCAAAGAGAACCCTATGTGCTATGCGGCGATATATACGATGCGCCAGGATTTCGCGGCCATGGCGGTTGGAGTTGGTATACCGGAGCGGCCGGCTGGTATCATAGGCTATTAAAACTGGTGAATGAAAACAAAGAGAAGCTGCCTAATTGACAGCTTCTCTTTTTAAATTGAATATGCAATTTCTTTTAATATTTCTTTCAGTTCCGCAAGGCACCCGATCAAAACCACCTCTTCGTTTTTTTGAAGATTTTGGCAGGGAAGGGCAAGACTTAAAACTTTGATTCCGCCAGGAATCGCAATCGTTTCTGCCTTTGTTATTGGGGCATCTTGTGCCTTTTTTATTAGACCGATTTTGCATTTCTCAGCGGAAAGCAGAGCGATCTTCATAAGATTTCTGTCAGAGAAACTTTTGCCGTCTTTTGCTAGTAAAATGCAATGGGATTCTTTTGCTTCGGTAAACCCTAAAAGAATCATATTCTCCGGTTTGTGTTTTCTTGCAAGGCAGTTTTCCGATTTGGAAGGCGTGTGAAAGCCGGTGGTAAAGCATAGGGAAATATTATGGGTTCTTGTAAGACCTGCAAGGTCTAATAATACGCTTTGCAGAGCATAGCGACAAATGAATTTGCCGGAGATCTTGCCATCCTTTTCGCATATTACACTGGGAATACGGAAAGGCTCGCCGATTAAGTGAGCGTTTTTGGTCACGCATACATAATCAGGATATTCTTTACTGCTTTTGGCTTTATAAATTTCGCCCTCTTGATCGATTACTTCTTTTGTGTTTTTAATGTTCTCGTCTTTTTTGTCGGTATAGCTTAAATACGCCTTTGATTTTTCTGAATAAAGAGTTAAAAAGCCGGGGTTATCTAAAGGCGCGCAAATCATTAATTTGCTGTTTTCAAAGTTTTCGTTTTTTAAGATCACGTTGCCCAAATTGTCAACTTTGGGGCAGAAACCTTGATCCGAAAGCGTTTTTACAATGAAATTGGAAAGCTGTTTTTCAGCACCGCTTACGTTCATTTTATTTGAAAGGAGTTTTATCTGATCAGTCATTTACATTCTCCTTTTCTAAAAACCGTTTTGTAAGGCATAGAAGCGCTTTTTCAGTCTCAATAAGGTCGCTTTCTGAGAAAATTCCCACCGGGCCGTGGATATAACGGCAGGGAATTGAGATAGAAACAGCCTTCATTCCGCAGCCCTCTTGCTGAAAAGCACCGGCTTCGTTTCCACCGGCTCTTACTGCTTTTGTCTGGCACAAAATTCTATTTTCCTTTAGCAGCTTAAAAACGCTTGTGATCAGTGAATTATCGTAGATACATCTTCTGTCAGCAAAGGAGATAACCGGTCCGCATCCGATCTTGCAAACCGTGTTGGGGCCGGTAATTCCGGGAAGATCGTTGGGAGTAGTAACGTCCAGTGCGATGCCGTAGGAAAATTGATTGGCATTCGCAAAGGCACTGGCACCAGCAAGTCCGGTTTCTTCTTGTACCGTGAAAATGCAAGTAACGTTGTTAAACTCCGGATTTGATAAGAGTTTGCAAAGCAAAAAGCAACCAAGACGATCGTCAATGGCTTTTCCCTTGATCTTACCGCCGTTTTCATCAACGATTTCTGTTTTGGTGTCGAATACTGCAATGTCACCGGGGGAAATCATCTTTTCCGTTTCTTCTTTTGATGAAGTACCGATGTCAATATAAAGATCGGAAAAAGTAATTTTTCCACTTTTGTCTTTGTTCAAATGGACGGGTTTTGCGCAAATGACACCTTTGCAGTTGGATTTGGGAAAATATACTCTTTTGGAAGGCAGACAGGCCGGATCGATTCCTCCGATGGGCGCAATCTTAATTAGACCGTCGTCAAGCAGGAGCATAGCCATAAAGCCCACTTCATCCATGTGAGCGGATATTACGAGCTTTTCGCCATTTCCTTTTTTGGCGATTAAGTTTCCCAATGTATCAACGCCAAGGGAAGAAACGTAGGGCTTGATTTTTTCGATAATCAGATCGCGAACAGCGTTTTCCGAGCCGGAAGGCCCAGCCGTTTCGGTGAGATCTTTTAGAAACTGAAAGTCAAATGTTTCCAATGAAGGTTGCCTCCTGGCTTGGAATTTCTTTTTCTGCGATCAATGTGCAGATCAAATCGCACGTGCTTAAAATATCTTTTTCGGATACAATTTCCGAGGGAGTATGCATATTTTTCAACGGAATGGAAATGACAACAGAAGGGATTCCACCGTTTTGCAACTGCAGTTTTGTTGCGCTGGTTCCTGTTCCGCCGGGTTCACATACAGTTTGCAAAGGAAGATTGTTTTTCAGAGCGCAGGCAAGCACCCAATCGGTTAGAAAACGGGTTAGGGTATCTGTAATGGATACAGAAGGCCCTTTTTCCATTTGAATGCAGTTTTCTTCATTCAGACCGGGGGCCATGGCAAATCCGGCATCAACCACAATGGCAATATCGGGATTTATCTCATTGACAATAGAAATTACGCCGCGTGAGGTGGTTTCCTCGCCGACAGAAAAGAGGAAGTATAGATCGTTTTCGGATTCTGCGCTTTCCATTGCAATAAGAAGTGCCGCTACCGCTGCTTTGTTATCCAGTCCCGGCGCACAGATCTTGTGAGAAGAAAGGCATATTACCGGATCATAAAACAAAATGGGATCACCGATTTCGAAGAAGTTTTTGGCCTCTCGATCAGAGCAAAATCCGAAATCAATATAAATTTCTTCGTCTTTTGTCTTGTTTTCGGCGTCCTTTTTTGTTAAGTGCGGAGGGATCGCACAGATCATGCCGATGCGCTTATTTTCAGAGCAAGAAACGACTTGAGTGCCCGGGAGGATTTTTTTATCAAATCCCCCGCAAAGGCCGGCGCAAATAAATCCATCATTTGTAATTTCTTTTACATAAAAACCAATGGTATCAAGATGGGCTTCCACAAGGATCTTTTTTGCATTTTTTTTACCGGATGTTTTCTTGTATAAAACATTTCCAACCGAATCAATCCTTCGTTCAAAGCCGTTTATTCTTTCCGGAAAGGCACCGTTCTTTTCTTCAAATTTTTCGGTTCCGCTGACGTAATGAAGGTCAGAAAGGGAAGAGAGAATTTTAAAAATTTGATTCATTTATAACTCCGATACAAGTTGTTTAAAACGCCTTCCGCGTTCTTCAAAGTTTTTGAAAAGGTCAAAGCTTGCGCTGGCGGGAGAAAGGATAACAACGTCGTTTTCTTTGGCGGCAGTACGTGCGACTGTTACCGTTTCTTCAAAAGTTTTGCATTCGATGATGCAAGGCATTCCGTTTTGATATTTTTTCGATTCAAGTACTGCGGTTTTAATCTTCTCGGCAGTAGCACCACAGAGGATCAGTGTTTTTACTCTTTCACAGATCTCATCACCAAGACCGGAATAATCCAGATTCTTGTCATACCCTCCGGCGATCATAATCAGTTTCTGATCAAAAGCACGAAGAGCGGCAGTGGATCGGGAAGGGGAAGAGTCAATGGAACTGTTGTAATAGCGGACACCGTCGAGTACGCGGCAAAGTTCGATTCTGTGTTCCACACCACCGAAGGTTTTTGCAACCGTTTGAATGCTTTTCTTTGAAACAAGGTCGAAGGTTGCTCCAATTGCGGTCATAAAGTTTTCCACATTATGTTTGCCGGGGATTAAAATATCGCAAATATCAAGGATTTTTTCTGTGGTTTCATTATTTTTTACATAAATTGCATTTTCATCACAGAAAACGAAGATACCGGATACTTTTTCGTTAAAATCAAAAGGATTTGATTTTCTGGAAAAGAATCTTTTTTCGCCCTTTGTGCCGCATGCATTTGTATACAAATTATCGAAATTCAAAACTGCAATGCCGTTTTTTGTTTGATGGGCGAGAATGTTCTTTTTCGCTTCCAGATATTCTGCCATATCACGGTGCCAATCCAGGTGGTTTTCCGATAAATTGGTAATCACGGAAACATCGGGACTGTATTTGCAATTCATCAACTGAAAACTGGAAAGCTCCATCACGCATACTGTTTTATCGGGCTTGATATCTTTGATCTGCGGAAGCATAGATTTGCCGATATTTCCGCCTAAAATTACGTGATAGCCTTCTTCCGATAAAAGCTTTGAAATCAAAGTAGTGGTAGTGGTTTTACCGTCACTGCCGGTAATTCCGAAGATTTTGGCAGGAGCAAAGCGCAAAAACAGTTCGATTTCGCATGTTAATTCAGAGCCCTTTTCGATAGCGTTTAAAAAGGCCGGAATATCAGGCCGGATTCCGGGAGAGCGAATGATGATATCTTCCGAAAGATCGTCTAAATATTTTTCTCCTAAAATAGGGAAGCCCCCATTTTCCAAAGCAGTTTTGATTTCTTTATCATCAAGGGTTTTCTTCAGATCCCGCACCGTAACTTTTTTTGCGCCGCATTCATACAAAAAGGCAACCAGGGGGATATTAGATACTCCGGCACCGATGAGAGCGATTTTTTTGCCACCGATAAAATCACACAGTGCGCCATAACCTTTGTTATTCATAATGCATCTCCAAAAATAATTGAATTAAAATAATTATAACGAATATAAAATAATTATTCAATATGTTTGACAAAATTATATTTATAAGATATAATAGACTAAATTATGACTAGGTGGGGCGATCGCGCCAAAATTCCGAAAGGAACTTGGTGAGGAAAGTCCGGGCTTCATAAGGCAAGGATAACGGATAACGTCCGCCGAAGGTGACTTTAGGGAAAGTGCAACAGAAAGATACCGCCGGCCCTGCCGGTAAGGATGAAAAGGCGAGGTAAGAGCTCACCGACTTTTATGGTAACATAAAAGTCCTGTAAACCCTATCCGAAGCAACACCGCAGAAAAAACAGACCTTTTGGTCAATGCTAGCCTGGCAGTTTTATAGGTGGCTAGAGGCAGAGAGTGATCTCTGTCCCAGATAGATGATCGCCGGTGCCTATGGCACCACAGAACCCGGCTTACAAGCCTAGTCATAACATTGTATTTGTGTGCGAGCAAACAAGGAGGTTTCAATGATCGGTTTCGATAAGGAAAAAACCATTACTTACAAAGTAGCCCAGGAAGAAGAGGACTTTGTAAAAAAGACCCTTTCCAGCGTTTATGAAGCGCTGATCGAAAAAGGATACAATCCTTTAAATCAGTTGGTTGGTTATATTTTGACGGAGGATCCCACTTATATTACCAACTACAATAATGCGCGCACTTTAATTGCAAAAATTGAGCGTGATGAACTTTTGCGTCATCTGCTTAAGAGTTATTTGAATATTTAGAAAGGTTCTTGTACCAATGGCAAAAGAAATTACAGAATATACCGCTTACTTAGGCAAACCTCTTGTGAAAAACGGCAACATTATTTGTTACGGCAACCCTGCACGAAAAGCAGTTTTGGTTCTTACTGTACTTACCACCAAAGATTTTCACGGCAAAGAAATTCCCGATATGATCTTCGTTCAGGTACAGGATACCAAAACCGGTGAGATTTTAAAACAGTCTGAAAAGTACGGCTTGTACGAAGCGCTTGACTTTGGCAAGGTATGGCTGGATAAGGAATTAAAAAAATAAATTGTCTTCGTGCAAAACAGATAGTCTTATCCGTTTTGCACGTTGTTTTTTGAGGATATGATTCAAAATATTCATGCTGAAGATTTATTAGAGATGAAAAAGAGCCACCCTTGCGGTGGTAAAATATTTCAAGTTTTATTTGTTGGTTCTGACGTAAAAATCAGATGTACCACTTGTGGCCGACAGCTCGTTGTAAGTCGGCTAAAGCTTGAAAAAGGCATTAAAAGAGTGATTTCGGAGAAAATGAATGATAGATAAACTGAAAAACATTGAAGAAAGATATTTGGAGATTGAATCAAAACTGGGTGATCCCGAAGTGATTGGCGACCCGGAAAAATCCCGTCTTTTGATGAAGGACTATAAGTCCTTAACTCCTATTGTGGAAGCTTATCGAAAATTATCTTCTGCCATTGCAAGACAGCAGGAAGCAAAAGAGATCATAGAAGATAAGCCCGATGAAGAAATGCTCCTTCTTGCCCAGGACGAATTGGAAGAAGCCAAAAAAGAAGAATCGGATCTTTTAGAAGAAATTAAGATCTTACTTCTCCCCAAGGACCCCAACGATGAGAAAAACGTTATCGTTGAGATCCGCGCCGGTGCCGGCGGGGAAGAGGCGGCGCGTTTTTCCGGCGTTCTCTACCGTATGTATACGATGTATGCGCAGAACTGCGGATTTCGCAGCGAGATCATTGACTGCAATGAAACGGAACTTGGCGGTTATAAGGAAATCTCCTTTATGATCGAAGGGGAAGGAGCTTATTCTAAACTGAAGTTTGAAAGCGGCGTTCACCGCGTTCAGCGTGTCCCTGAAACCGAATCTCAAGGCAGAATTCAGACCTCTACCGTTACCGTTGCCGTTCTTCCCGAAGCGGAAGACGTTGAAGTTACCATCAATCCCCAGGATCTTGAAATTGATACTCACCGCGCCAGCGGAGCCGGCGGTCAGCACGTAAACAAAACGGACTCTGCCATTCGTATTCTGCATAAGCCTACAGGTATTGTGGTAGAATGCCAGGACGAGAGAAGTCAGCTGAAAAACCGAGAAAAGGCCATGAAGGTCCTTCGCTCCAAGATTCATAAAATGGAAATGGAAAAGAGGGAAGCCGAAATATCCAGTGCCAGAAAAAGCCAGATTGGCACCGGTGATCGAAGCGAGCGAATCCGTACCTATAACTACCCCCAAGGAAGGGTCAGTGACCACCGAATTTCTCTTACACTTCATTCCATCGAAAGCATTTTAAACGGAAGACTGGATGAACTGGTAGAAGCCCTTACTACTGCTGAACGGATCAAACAGCTTGAGAGCGGTGCCTTTTAATGAAAACAAAGATTTGTACCATCGATCCTTCCCGATTTTGTGATGAACAGCTTCAGGAAGCGGGAAAACTGATTGCCGGTGGGAAACTTGTAGCAATGCCTACCGAAA
>JAZNRO010000115.1:0-3167 GCA_045590715.1 Eubacteriales bacterium
GATAAGATCGGCCGCGTTACATTCTTCTTTTGTGATCTGCTGGGCTCTTTTTCCCTTGTAGGAGATCAAAAGGCGGTCCAGGATCCGGGCGGTGCCGGGGTGCACGGGATTTCCCAGTTCTTCCGTACTGGTAGCACGGGAAGAAATTTGAAATTTATTTCCCATCCCTTTCTTTTCCACCATATCCCGGAAGATAAATTCCGCCATGGTGCTGCGGCAAATATTACCGTGGCATACAAAAACAATTTTTTTCATAAAAGCTCCATAATTTTTTCATATAGTTCTTCGGCGTTATCCGCAAGATTTTCAGCGCCGGCTAAAAGAAGCTCTTCCCGGTCGCGAAAGCCCCAGGTCATTGCGATGCAGGGAAATCCGGCATTTTTTGCGGTTAAAATATCCACCTCGGAATCTCCGATATAAAGGCAGTTTTCTCTGTTGCCGCCCATTTCATCAAGGGCGGCGTAAAGAGGCGTAGGATCCGGCTTTCGGGGGATGCCTTTCTTTTCTCCTGCGGCAAGAGCAACAAAGGGGAAAAACTCCTTTTTCAGTTCTTCTACCGCCTCATTTGGCTTATTGGATACGATACCGCACAAAACCCCTTGTTTCTGCAGTTTTTCTATCACTTCGCATACGCCGGGGAAGGGAGCGGTCTTTACGGCGGAATGTTCTTTGTAATAGGGGCGGAAAATGGAAAGAGCGGTGGGGAGAAGGGACAGATTTTCCTCTCCTAAAAGCTCGGATAAAAGACGCTCCACGCCGTTGCCCAGGGCTTTTCTTACCTGGTATTTTTCCCTTTTTCCAAGACCCATTTTTTCAAAAGTAAAATTTACGGAATCCGTCAGATCCTCCAGGGTATCAAGAAGCGTTCCGTCCAGGTCAAATAAAACTGTTTTCATTGTGTTCTCCCGTGTTTTTTTGAAATTTTAACACGAAAGGGGAAGAAAGGCAAGAGCTTTTGCAACGAAAACTCCTATAAAAAGCAGACTTTCGGGTCTGCTTTTTCTTTTTTTGAAAAGTTGTCATTGCGTGTCAGTAAGACTGCTTGGTATCCTTACCTTGCCGACAGAAAAAATAATAAAAGGAGGAAAAATATGGATATTTTATTGGATACCGCCGTGCAGATCGCACTGACGTTTTTCGGCGGAATTTTAACTTTTTTTGCTTCGAAATTGGGCACGCTTCTTGGTAAGTGGCTCAAGGAGAAAAAAGAGAGCGAGGTGCTAAAAAGCGTTTGCCGAACCTGTGTTCTGGCAGTGGAACAGATGTACCGGGATCTGGGCGGAGAAGAAAAGCTGAAAAAGGCCCTGGAAATGGGAGAAAACCTGCTTCTGGAAAAGGGCGTCAAGGTATCGGGCGAGACCCTTCGCTGTCTTTTGGAATCCGCTTTGGCAGAGGCAAAAGGAGCGTTTGAAAAGGCATGAATCTTTGGGAGATCTTAGGCAAAGTGCTCAGCCTTTTTATCAGCTTCGGAACCCTTGTGACAGTCACCGTTCCGGCAATGCGGAATAAACTGAAGCAAGTGCTTTTTTCCGGAGAAAACACAAAAAAGCAGATTCGGGTGATCCATCGGATGCTTGAAGAGCACGTAGAGGGCGACAAAGAGCGGAAGAAGGAAATGGATCTTCAGCGGGAGGTAGATCTTTGTGTTCTGCGGGATCTGATCACGGCCATCTATTACCGCCGATTGCCGGAGAAAAAACTACATAGCTACGAATTGGAAGACGCTTCTGCTCTGCACGACCTTTATCGCAAGAGGGGCGGAAATTCCTACGTGCACAGTCTTTATTTGCAGATGTCCCAGGAGTGGGAGATCGTGCCGTAATAAGGGGGAGAAATGAAACAGATTTATTTGGATATGAAAAAATGTCCCGGTGAGATTCGATGCGCTTTCGTAGGGAAATCCGGGCAGGACCTGATTTTAAACCTTGCCATGCCGGAAGCGTTTCTTGTGAAAAACGCAGAGTATTACCTGGTAACGGAAGATAAGAAGAAGGGGGAAACTGTCTTTATCAATCTTTTGGCAAGATGCGAAAACACCTTGATGTTTTCTTATCCTTCTCATTTGCTATTGCCCCCTACGGCAAAATTTTTTGTGGCCGCATACGCCAGAAAAGAGGAGAGAGTCTTTTTGGCCAATGAAAGCGGCCCTGTTTATCTTTTTTCAGAAGAAGAGAAAGGAGAAGAAGAATGAAAAAGGTGTTTTTAGGCGTGGGACACGGAGGCGCAGATCCCGGCGCGGTGTCCGGTACAACTCTGGAGAAGAATCTGAATCTTCCCATCGCCCTGGCCTGCCGGGATCTTTTGGTTTCATCCGGCGTGCTGGTGCTCATGAGCAGGGAAACGGATGAAAACGATCCTTTGACAGAAGAGATCCGAGAGTGCAATAACTTCGCCCCGGATCTTGCAGTGGACATTCACAACAATGCCGGCGGCGGCGACGGAGCGGAGGCCTATTATCATTATAAAGGCGGAACCGGAAAGACATTAGCGGAAAACATCCTTTCCCAGATCGTTTCCATCGGTCAGAACAGCCGCGGTGCGAAAATTAAAAAGAATGAAAGCGGCAGAGATTATTACGGTTTCATTCGGGAAACGGCCTGTCCCGCAGTGATCGTGGAATGTGCTTTCGTGGATAATCAAAACGATGTGGAAGCGGTGAGTACCGTGGAAAAGCAGGTAGCAATGGGCAGAGCCATTGCCAAAGGCATTTTAAAGACCTTGGATATTGCTGCCCCTGCCGAGCCCACCCCGCCGGCGGTACAGACGCCACCCGCTACTTTGCCCGATACGGAAACTTTGGAAAACAAAGAGTTCTTCCTCCGTCATCGGGAGGTTTTAAAAGAAGCGGTGAACCGATTCTTCCGCTGGCTGGATCAGTAATAAAGAAAAGTCCGATTTTCACCGGAAAATCGGGCTTTTTTTCGTGTTTTTTCTATTTTTTTCGTCTTCTTTTTGTAAAATTTTTTGGAAAAAAACGAAGAAATATGACAAAATCTTACAGCTCTTTCTACTATAATTTATATATGATTAAAGATTTTGTTGACACAAAGTATAAAAAATGTTACAATAGTATGAATTGATAAAGTAAAATGGTATAAGTGTTCGTGTGCCTATAGCTTTTGAAGAAAAATTCTTTCTGAGGAAAGGTAAAAAATGGAAACTGGAAA
>JAZNRO010000116.1:0-3149 GCA_045590715.1 Eubacteriales bacterium
CGTTACGGTCACATTTACCCCTGCGATACTCTGGTCGGTGGTAGCGGTAAAGCGATATCCGTTTAAAATACCGGCTTTGGCATCCGAAAGGGTGACAGAAACGGCATTCAGGTCATAATAAACCTTTGCTTCCCCGATCTGAGCTACGATGGGAAGGGTGATCTCTCTTACCTTTTCTTCGGTAGAATAAGGCATTACGGTAGAGGTAGCAGAAAGCTGGAACGTAGTAGGATCTGCTACGGTGATTCCTTTTTCACCTACGACTTTTCCGCCGGAGAGGATCTGAAGTTTTACTTCCCCCTTCTTTCCGTTGGATACGAATTTTCCGTTATCTACGGTACCAAAAGAAGTATCGGAAAGAATCCAAGCGGCATCCCCGGGCATATCCATAGCGTAGCCGTGGGTGTCGATGGCTTCTGCACCGAAGTTGTAAGTGGTGAAGGGCGCAAAATAGTCATACTCGGATTCGATATTAATTACGTCAAGAACGCCGGTGGGCGCAACGTTGGAAGCAACGAAAATACCGTGGAGGGTAGCGCGCTGGGCACCGTCACAAGGAGCGGAGCGCATGGTGAATTCTTCTTCACCGGCACGCTTTGTCAGGAAGGTGGAAGATCCGCCGCCGTCGCAGTTTGCCGCCCATTTACAGCCAAGGGCAAGCATAATTTCGCCTTCTTCGTAGGAGCTGAGGCCCACGGAATTGTTGGCACCACGGCCGTCATTCATACAGAAAACGAGCGTTCCGTCTTCTTTTACACCTACCATAGAACGGGCAGCGTCGTCACTGCCGCGCTTTACGGTTTTGCTCACAAGATCGCCATCCTTTACTACCATACCAAAGGATACGGGAACGGCGTGAAGAAGGGTTCCGTCTGCAAGGCCCGCATCGATCACAGCGGCGTTGTAAGCGGAAACGGTGCTGGTAACTTTGCCCTGGGCATCTTTATAAACACAAAGCATAGAATTTGTGGGAGTGCCGATGCGAAGGTCTTTTCCGTTATAAACCAGAACGCGAGGTGCACTGGAAGCGTAAGTTAAGTCGGTATTCATACCGCCTACGATGTTATAACCCAGCACATCTTCATAATAAGCCGCAGTATCGGTCAGATTGGAAGTAGTCTGATTTGCGATCTGGGTCAGATCTTTATCAATACCGTAATAACCGGGAACGATAGATACGTCCGGATTAGAAGGATCCACTTCAATAATGTGAAGGACCTGGCGACGGGTTCCCTGGGCATTATTCAGAACCATTTCGGTTTCTGTGGCAGCGCCGGGCACCAGTACCCAGTCTTTTTTGGAGATTACGTTGTAATAATCTTCCGTACCAAGTTTGGTACCTTCGAATACTACGTTATCCCAAGCGGCAAGGGCGGTCATGGGGGCAATGCCCACCACCATTACCAAGGCAAGGAACAAAGAAATAACTTTTTGCAATTTTGTTTTCATGGACCTTTCTCCTTTTTTTCATTTATCCAAACAGTATTTTACTGTTATGAACACAAATTTTTAATCAGATCATAAAGCATTTTGCTGTTATCACCGGAATTGTGATATTTTTTGGCTGTAAGTTGAGCCTTCAAAACACATTCTTCCCGAAGATGGGGAGAGTCTAAAAGGGCAACGATCTTTTCCTCCAGCTCCGATTTTTCGGTAGCACAGACAGCGCAGCCATTTTCCATCAGATGCTTCATGGAAGAAACCTCTTTGGGACCGTAGGCAAATAAGGGAATGCCTGAAGACAGGGCCGAAGCAATTTTAGTAGAAACAGAGTGACGCACACGATCAATACTGTCTTCATCAAAAGCTTCCGTATGGATCAAAACATCTGCCTGTTCCATTGCCTTTATAAAATCCTCCCCAGACAAAAATCCATGTAATCGGATGCATTTGATCCCGTCAAAACAAGATAAAAACGATCTGTCTTTTTCGCCGGTGTAAATATTTAGAATAACATCAGTCCCTCTCCGGGAATTGATATGGTCCAAAGCCATGCCGATTTGAGAAAGAGATATCACACGATTTAAACGAATATTTCCAAAATAAGAAATATTTTTACTCTCGCCGTTCTCTTTCTTACAAAACGAAATTTCTTTCTCACTGCCAGTCATGAGTAGCGTTGCCGGCACGGAAAAATGAGCAGCATAAATCTCTTTCATCTCTTTGCTGATAGCAAGAATGTGAGAAGATCTTTTGATGACCTTGCGAATATTATTTTTCAAATGCTTTTGCTGTATTTTTTCTAAAAGGGTCTTTCCCGGCTTTACAAAATAATACTCGTCGCAAAGATAGGTGATAATGGGAAGATCATACTCCTTTGCGATTTTCAGACAAATGGAATAAATAAATCCGGAAGGGCCGGGAGAGAGAAATATGTGCGTGGGCTTTTCCGCATCCAGCCAGCTTTTTAGTTTCCCGTTGTACCAATTTCCGAAAAACCAAAGAAGATCCCGGGCAATCCGGCGAAAAGCAGATTTGTTTTTCACGTTGCGATAAAATCCTTCGTCCCCTGCTTTTTCATAAAGACGCTGGCCGGAATGAATCTTCGATTCATCCACTCTCCCGCCGGGAAAAGCACTTTTTAAAAGATCTTTTTCCGTTACCCGGTAGAAAGAGGAACAGTAAAAATCATCGGGATAAGAAGGATAAATATAAAACTGACAAAGCTCTTCTGCATCAAAGGATGAGAAAATTGAGCGAAATGTCTTGCCCATATTATCTTTTGTTGTGATGGGTGTATGACTGATAATCAAAATTTTCATTTTTTTACCCGATAAGCCCGAAATTTGTGATGGGTCACCTGTTTTTCTTTTGGGGGAAGGGTCAAATAATCCCCGTATAAATTCTTTAAAAAGGTATCATAATCTGCAATGGCATCAAAGCTTTCGCCTTCAAAATCCAGTTTTGTTTTTTTCTCAAAAAGACTGCGGGGCATTACTTCCCGGGAACCGAAGTCCCCTACCAGCCTTCCGGCAAAAGCGCATTTTTCAAAAGGCTTTTGTTTTAAGAAACCAAAGACCCACCGGTCAATGAGTTTTCGCCCTAATATTTTGCTAAATATATAGCACAGATACCGAAGGGGTTCGTAATACCATTTCCGAAGATTGGAGCGATGATACGAGGTCCAGGCGGAAGAAATTTTCAGTCCG
>JAZNRO010000117.1:0-29737 GCA_045590715.1 Eubacteriales bacterium
AGTCATAACCACCGGCCGTGCCGGTGGCTTGCACAAGCCCCCTTAGGGCATAATGCCGGCAGAGCCTATAGGCTCGCCGAAAGATTCGCCAACCGCGAAATTTTCACCGGCTTGCCCCTAAAGGGGCTTTGTTATTTGCCTTCTTTTACCGGCTCACCCGTAAACGGGTCTATATACTCTTTTATGCTTAACTGTTCGTAAGCGTGGTCTTCTTGCAGTTGGTTTCTTATATACTGCTCTATCGCCTTTTTGTTTCTGCCTACTGTATCCACGTAGTACCCTCTACACCAAAAGTGTCTGTTCCCATATTTGTATTTCATATTTGCATACTTCTCAAATATCATCAGACTACTTTTTCCTTTTAGATATCCCATTATTTGGGCTACACTATACTTCGGTGGAATTGATACCAACATATGTATATGGTCTTTACATGCTTCTGCTTCTAGGATCTCTACTTGTTTGTATTCACACAATTTTCTCAACATCAATCCTATATCTTGTTTTATCTTTCCGTATATCACCTGTCTTCTATACTTCGGCGCAAATACGATATGATACTTGCAATTCCACCTTGTGTGTGCTAAACTTTCATTATCAAGTTTCACGGCTTGATTCCTCCTTTTGTTCTTTTTGCGGTTGGCGAACCTGCTTTTAGTTTACAAAAGGAGGATTATTTTTTCAACGCATAGCTAAAGCTTTTTCGTACCACCAGCACTGCTGGTGGTTTCCTTTATACAATAAAAGCCCGGTGAAAATTTCATCGGGCTTCTTTTTTTGCCTTTTTGAAAAAGACTTTTAAATTTTGAATATTTTATCCTTTCATGGCAACAATAAAATCACAAAACAAATCCACGAAAGGAAAAATAAAATGGCAAAACAAATGAAAAAAAGAAATACTGCTGGCGGGGGCTTATACATAGCCCTGGCTATTTGCGTACTATCCGTTATTTGTATCGGAGTTTACAGCGCTGTTATCAATATTTTTGACACCTCTTCTCTCAATGAACCGGCAAAAAATGATGGCAAAGCGCCTAGTGTCATCACCACTCCCAGTACCTCCACCAAGAAACCCACCACCACTACAAAGCCCCAGGTAACCGAAAAGCCCCAGGTAAACGCCGGTGCGGACAACAAGGAAGAAAGCGATCAGAACGTGAACGCTTCTCCCATCGCACCCACCTATACCATGCCCGTAGCGGGAGACGTATCCAAAGGCTTCTCAAACGATATTTTAGTCTACTCTGAAACCATGAACGATTACAGAGTTCACAACGGCACCGACCTTGCCGCCGCGGTAGGAACCCCCGTAAAGGCCTTTACCGCCGGTGTGGTAGAATCCATTCACGAAGACCCTCTGATGGGCTATACCGTAGTTATTGACCACGGAAACGGCGTAAAGAGCAGCTACGCAGGTCTTTCCGATTCCTTCCCGGAAGGCCTTGAGGCGGGCAGTCAGGTAAAAGAAGGCCAGGTCATCGGCGGAGTTGGCGAAAGCTGTCTGATCGAATGCGCCCAGGAACCTCATCTTCATTTTGAGGTATGTGTAAACGAGGCCTTTGTAGACCCTATGAGTTATTTTGCAGAATAAATTTTAAAAGCAGGAGAAATCCTGCTTTTTTCTTTCACCTTTTCTTCCTTTGTGCATAAGATACTAGTGAGTGAAAAAATCAAAGGAGGCTTCTTATGCACGACTTGTTGAAAGGGGCAAGGTGTGGCGGTATGGACGGTGCTTGCTGTATTGATACATACCGCATTTACGATTCCTGCCGAAACCAGGAATGTCTGGAGGATATGAGAGTCCTGGTTACCGGAGAAGGTCAAAGGATCCTAGACTCCGCTTCCGCAATCCGTATCAAATCCACAAATATTTTATGGGCAAAGATCGACACCGAAGAAATGCCCTTTAACAAAGGCTATTTTCAAATCAATATCCGTTACTTTTTCCACTGTGTTCTGGACTGCTGTACCGGTCTCGGTACCGGCCAGGACGTAGCCGGACTTTGTGTGTGGGATAAAAGCGTACTGCTTTACGGCGGTGAAGGAAACGTATCCATTTTCAAATCCGACGTACTGCCCGATTCTTTCTGTCCTGCCACCATTCCCCCGGTACACCAGAGTACCAATCTTCCCAGAGCGGTAGTAGAAACCGCCGCTCCCGTAGCTCTTCGCTTAAACGTATGCGATCAATCCAGCGCCCAGAATTTCGGCCTTTGCCTAATGGAAGCAGACTGTATTCCCGAAAATATTGCCGCTTGTTTTGAAGGCACCTTCTCCCGGGATAACGGCGGAAATAAGGTATGCTTCGTTTCCCTGGGGCTTTTCTCCCTGGTACGGATGGAGCGCCCCGCACAGCTGGTAATTCCCGCTTGCGACAGCTGTATCCCCAGTGAAAAGAACACTTGCGAACTCCCCTACACAGACCCCTGCGCCCTATTCCGTTCAATGGAATTTCCCGTCAACGAATTTTACCCTGAAATGAAAGAGGGCTGCGGAGAGTAGATACAAAGAGCAGAAGTAAATTCTTCTGCTCTTTTTTTCTTTTTCCTCTGATTTTGGGAAGATTTTTTCTATTGACAAAGAAGAAAAGCTTATGTATACTATATTTAGATATTTTACATAGAAATAAGAGGTAATCTTATGAAAAGAATTCTTCCCATTTTGCTGGTCGTTGTACTGATGCTTTTGACCTTCGTTTCCTGCGCACCCAAAAGTGAAAATCCCACCACTACGGAAGAAGCTCCCAAGGCTGAAGTGAAAAAGACTACCACTTCCAAAAAAATTGATATCGGAATCGATGCAAAAGACGAAGGCTGGGCCTACTGGAACCAGTTCTAATCCCCCGCATTTCAAAGCCGACTCTTTGTCGGCTTTTTGTTTTTTAACCTTCATTTCAAAAAGGAGTTTGAAGCAATGAAAAATATTTTCAAAAACGTCCTTTGTATCTCTTTGTCATTTTTATTTGTTTTTTCTCTCTTCCTTATATCTCTCCCGGCTTTTGCCGAAAGCAGTGAAAACACACTTTTAGGCGATGCCAATGAAGACGGCAAAGTGAATAATAAAGACCTTGTCATGATCCAGCGTTTTATCAATTCCTGGGGCAACAAGATCAATGAAACTGCCGCTGACTACAATGAAGACGGCAAGATCAATAACAAGGATCTTGTGATGATCCAGCGTTTTATCAACGGCTGGTTTGATACCCCCGAAGAGCCGGAAGGCGGAGGAAATGAAAGCGGCGGAAACGGTCCCGTGGAACTGCCGGAAGACAATTTTAAAGACTAAAACGATAAAAAAGAAACCTGCAAAAGCAGGTTTCTTTTTTTAGCAAATGCTTTTATTTAGCGAATGACTTTCAGGAATACGGGAAGAGCTTCTTCCTTGATCTCGTTTTCCGCTTTCAGTTTGGCGGGAGAGATATGATAACGCTTGGCAAGGCTCCAAAGGTCTTCGCCCTCTTCCGGATAAACGAAAAGTACACTTTCTTCGTTTTCCCCATACACTTCCCCTCTCTCAAGACTGCTTACCAAGGTAAAGCTTTCTCTTGAGAATACCATCATACTGCCGTCCAGGTCCATACGAATACGAAGGCTTTCGCCGTCAGGCTCCAGCTCCAGGCTTCTGGCGCCGCCCAAAAGTTCAATGCGGCAAGCCTTGTTTTCGGGGATCTGAATGGCGCCGGAAGGCAGTTCGCATTTGAAATCAAAACTGTCTTCGTAGTTTTTCATTTCATCTTTTTCGTCGATGCCGATAAAGGTAAACTTGCATTTTCCTTCCAAAAAGATCTTGCCTTCATCTAGATAGCAGTTTTTAAATTCTGCCATGGAACGAATGCCTTCTGCCCGGAAGATACTGGGGGCGGAAAGAGGAATCTGATCTCTTACGGTGACGGAAAAGTCCGTTACGCCTAGAATTTCTTCTGCTTCCATCTTTTCGTTTTCCATATTGAGAGCGCAGGTAGTGGAAAAAGCATCCCGCAGCACGGTACACTCTTCATTTTCAAAGACCTGCACCTGGCAGGAAAGTCCGATCTCAAAGACGATATTCTTATTTTCCCCTTCTTCGTTTACCTCAACGCTTGCTCTCAAAAATTCCGATTTCATCTGCACAGAGCAAAACTGTCCGCTTTGAACCCCGGGGATACCGATACGCTTTTGAAATTCGATGGGCTGATAGAAGCCGGTAAAAAGATCCTCTTCCTGGGCAGTATAGCTTAAATTCAGATCGCACTTACCGGTAAAAGAGATGCCGCCGTTTTCGCAAATGGCATTCTGGGCAAAAAAGCCTGCATCCATCTGGCAGATCTCTCCTACGGGAAGATAGGCCTTGGGAAGTGTGATGGTTTCTGTAAACACCATTTCTTCCTCGTGGGTGGCAAAAAGTTTGGCAAGGCGGATCTTTTTGCCCCTGGTTTCAATATCCTCCCCCAGTTTTTCCGGATAGAAGGAAAGACTGCGGTTGTGCTTTGCATCAAGCTGGATCATCACATCGCATCTCGCGCTGATCTTACGGGGCCCCTGAAGCTTTACCACTTCCCCTTCCTGGGAAAGCTCCGTGAAGATCAAAAGTTCGCTGGGGTCAAAGGTATCACCCTCATAAGGGATCTTAAAGGTGTAGGAGAAATTCTCCCGGGACAGGAAGGAGGACACACAGCCCTTTTCTCCCCCGCGATCCGTCAGATACAGAATTTGGAAGGCTACGATGCCGTCCAGCTCGCAAACAAGGCTTTGTCCCCGAAGATATACGTTTTTTTTGGTGACCCGGGACGTAGTATCCATACGGATAATGCGCTGGGCCTCCTCCTTATATTCGGGCAAAATGATCTCGCAGTCTACTCTGCTTCTGCCTTCTCCACGATACAGATCGCTTAATTTTTGCTGAAATTCTCTTTGAAACAATTCCTCTGCCACTGTTTTCTCCGTTCTCGGTGGCTTCAAATTTTGCTGTACCGCCACCGTTTTATATTTAGCACTACCAATCTATTCCAAAATCCTTTGGAATATGTCCCTTTAAATATAATTCCGGGGCTTTTCCATAAAAACGCGAATCTTCTGGAGGGCCGCTTTTTCCAATCTTGATACGTAAGATCGGGAAATATCCATCTTTTTTGCTACCTCTCTTTGCGTGAGGGGTTTATTCCCGCAAAGGCCGAAACGAAGACACACGATTTGCTTTTCCCGATCGTTTAACAGATTTTTCACCGCGTAAAGGGCAAGGCCCATTTTCCCCTTCAGTTCGATCTCTTCCACGATTCTGTCTTCTACCCGCATCACGTCAAAAATGGTTAAGGGGTTTCCGTCTTTATCCACCTCGATGGCTTCGGAAAGACTGGTTTCCACAGAAAACTTTTTTTGAGAACGAAAATACATTAAAATTTCATTTTGCACGCATTTTCCGGCATACGTAGCAAAACGATTGCCGAAGGAGGGCTGGAAGGAATCAATGGCCTTAATAAGGCCGATGGTACCCACGGAGATCAGATCTTCCTGGTCCCGGATATCGCAATCGTATTTTTTGATGATATGCGCAACCAGGCGAAGATTGTGTTCGATAAGCTTTTCACGGGCGGTCATATCTCCTTCTTCCATTTTTACAAAAAGCGCTTCTTCCTCCTCTTTCTCCAGTGCCGGAGGAAAGGATGACGCCCCGGCGACTCGCAGACAAAGAAAAACGAAGCGGCATAGATAGGCCGAACAAAGTCCAAACAGCATTGATCCAAATATCCTTTCTTGTGATAATGTAATATATGAAACGGGAGGAAAAAAAGACTTGTACCAAAGGAAAATCCGCTTCGCTCTTGATTTTAGGGCGCATATATTGTAAAATAATGGGGAGAATAAGAAAAGGAATTTTATATTATGCTGTACTCCGTGATCGACATTGGTTCAAACACGGTAAAGATCGCTGTACTGGACACAGAAAACATTTTTCGTCAAGCGCCGGTATTTTTCAAAGCGATCCCCTTTCATATCAAATCAAAAATTGAAAACAACCGCCTTTTAGAAAAGGAAACGGAAGAACTGGCAGAGGTCATCGCATCCTTTGGAGAGATTTCGGGAAGACTGACGAAAAATCCCCCCATTGCCTTTGCTACCGCTTCTTTAAGAGGTCTTGAAAATTTAGAAGAAGTGCTTTCTGCCATCCGGAAAAAAAGCGGAATTCCAGTTTCCGTTATCTCCGGAGAAACGGAAGCCTACTATTCTTTCCTGGGTGCCAGAGGCTGTGTATCTGCCAGAGCGGGCATTTCAGTGGATCTGGGCGGTGGCTCTACGGAGCTTTTAGCCTTCCGGAAAAACACGGTCCTGAAAGCAGTTTCCCTGCCCTTTGGCTGTCTGACCCTATACCAGATGTTCTTTGAAGACGGGAAATGTGATATTCCGGGTTGTCGCGCCTTCGTTCGCGAAAAGTTGAAAAAATCTGCCCCCAGAATGCCCGGCAGCAGTATTCTTCTTTCCGGCGGCAGTGCCAAGGCAGTACTGCGCTACAAGAACTTTTTAGAAGAAAAGCACAATTTCACCATTCAAAGAAAGCAATTTGATAAAATAGAAGAGCACTTTCTCTCCGGTGATTTAAAAGAGCGCAAAAAAATGGAAGAGGTATTAAAAGACCGCTTCCGCCTCATCCCCCCTGCTCTTATCGTTTTCTCTGAAATTGCCGCTCATTACAGAAAGGATCAGCTCTTTGTTTGCCGCAGCGGCGTGCGGGAAGGCTGTCTTCTGGAATTTCTTGAGAAAAAAGTATAATTTTTTTCAAAAAACTCTTGCATTCCCATTTTCTTTGTGATATAATCACTCCGTTATGGTATGAATGAATTTGCTTATGCAACCAAGCGGTCCTCTGCCGGCTTCAGTATGAACGCTTGCATTTATACTTAAATAAATTATTTTTATTTAAGGAGGGCCCATCATGGATATGATCAAGGCTTTTACAAACGAGCAGTTAAAGAAAGAAGTTCCCCAGTTCAACGTTGGTGACACCGTACGCGTTCACAACAAGATCGTTGAAGGCAACAGAGAGAGAATCCAGCTCTTTGAAGGAACTGTAATCGCAAAGAAAAACGGCGGTATCTCCGAAACCTTTACCGTTAGAAGAGTTTCCTACGGCGTAGGCGTAGAAAAGACTTTCCCCCTTCACTCTCCCAGAGTTGAAAAGGTTGAAGTTGTTCGCGCCGGTAAAGTTCGCAGAGCAAAACTCTACTATCTGCGTGACAGAGTTGGTAAGGCCGCAAAGGTTAAAGAACTGATCTAAAACGAAAACCGAATAAAAAAGTCGCTTTGACAACTATATTCGGAATCAAAGCAGTTGCTTTAGGGGGACTTGAAAAGGTCCCCCTTTTGTTTTTGAAAGGAAACGGTTATGAATAGACACTGGTCCCCCAATGATTTTTTGGACGATGAAACCCCCGGCAGCAAAAATCCCCAGAAACTGGCCCGTCCCGATAAAAAGGATATTCCCGAAAGCAAAAAGGCCAGAGAGGGCGGCTTTGTATTCATCGGAGAAGAAGATACCGCCATTCCCGGCGCTGACGGCACCCCCATTCCCGATACTTCTTTTCTGACTGAAGAAAAGGCAGAAGAAATAGAAGAAGCAGAAGAAATAGTAGAAGCAGAAGAAAACGAGGAAGACAGCAAAAAGGAAACTACCTGGGTATTCCAGGATGAAACCTTTGCACCCGAAGGTTCTTCTGATGAGGAAGTTCTGGAAGTGGATGAAGAGGAACTGAATCCTTCCCCGGAAAAGGAAGGAAAACTTTCTTCCCTTGGCAATCTTTTTGATTGGCTGAAATCTTTCATTTTCTCTCTGACTGCCGTGATCTTCATTTTCACCCTTTTATTCCGCGGTGTTACCGTAAACGGAAACTCCATGCTTCCTACCCTGGAAAACGGCCAGTATCTTATCATCTCCGATCTTCTCTACACTCCGAAAAACGGTGATATCGTTGTGGTCCAGGCCCCCGATTACAAAGAAGGCAAGGAACCTTTGATCAAGCGCGTCATTGCCACCGAAGGACAGGAAGTAAAGATCAATTTCCTCACCTGGCAGGTCTTTATCGACGGTGTGGAACTAAATGAAACCTATATTTTAAAAGACGATTATACTACCATGAACTGCGAAGATATGCGTCCCGATGAAAACGGCGAAGTAAAATTTACCGTGGAAGAAGGCTGCGTCTTCCTGATGGGCGACCATAGAAACGATTCTTTGGACAGCCGCAGTGAAATGATCGGTCAGATCGACGAGCGCTATATTATGGGAAGAGTGATCCTTCGGGTAACTCCCTTCTCCAAACTGGGAAAGGTGGATTAAGGCTTTGCCCGGCAATATTATACAGTGGTTCCCGGGACATATGGCGCAGACCCGCCGTATGATCAAAGAAAACCTGGGAAACGTAGATATCGTATTTGAACTGTTGGATGCAAGAATTCCCGAAAGCTCCCGCAACCCGGAGATCTTAGCGCTTCTGGGTGACAAAAAAAGAGTTGTTATCTTAAATAAAGAAGACCTTGCCGATCCGGAAATGAATCAAAAATGGAAGGAAAAATTTCTTTCCCAGGGTCAGGGCGTGGTTCTTATGGACTGCAAAGCCGGAAAGGGCGAAGGTCAGATCCTGGCGGAAGCCAAACGGCTGCTCTCTGACAAGATCAAACGAGATCGGGAAAAAGGGATGAAAAAACCCATTCGCGCTATGGTGGTGGGAATCCCTAACGTAGGAAAAAGCACCCTCATCAACCGATTTGCAAAGACGAAAAAGGCCCAGGCGGAAAACCGTCCGGGCGTTACCAAAACCAAGCAGTGGGTAAAAGTAGGCGCAGAGCTGGAACTTTTGGATATGCCCGGCGTACTGTGGCCTAAATTTGAAGACGTAGTTACCGGTGAGCATCTTGCCATGACCGGAGCCATCAAGGATTCTATCCTGCAAAGCGAAGAGATCGCTTGCCTTTTATGCGCAGAGCTGAAGAGAATTGCACCGAAAAAACTCATTTCCCGTTACCAGATCAAAGAAAGCGATCTGGAAGGCGACGCCTACGATCTTTTCTGCGCTATCGGCAGAAAAAGAGGACTTTTGATCTCCGGTGGCGAGGTAAACGAAGAACGTTGCGCCGCTATGCTTTTGGACGAATTCCGTAACGGAAAGATCGGCCGAATTACCTTAGAGGAGCCGTAAATTGGATTATACCATTGAAAAAGAACTGATTCCCGAAGGAATCCAAATCGTTTGCGGGCTGGACGAAGCCGGCCGCGGACCTTTGGCCGGACCGGTATTTGCCGGTGCGGTGATCCTTCCCGAAGGCTATATTCCGGAAGGTCTCAACGATTCCAAAAAACTTTCCGAAAAGAAACGGGATCAGCTTTTTGAAGAGATCACAAAAAACGCCGTTTCCTGGAGTTTTGGTACGGCAAGTGCCCAGGAGATTGACGAGATCAATATTTTAAACGCCAGTATGCTGGCAATGAAAAGAGCGGTGGAAAATCTTTCCGTATCTCCGGAGTTTTTACTGATCGACGGCAATATTGCCCGGGGGTTTGACCGCCCCGCAGTCCCGGTGATCAAAGGGGATTTCAAATGCCCCAGCATTGCCGCGGCAAGTATCATTGCCAAAGTCCTTCGGGACAGAGAATGTATGGAAATGGATAAGATTTATCCCGCCTACGGCTTTGCCGGTCATAAGGGCTATCCCACCAAGGCGCACTTTGCCGCTATTGAAGAAAACGGGGTTTCCCCCATCCATCGGAAGAGTTTTCTGAAAAAAAGAGGTCTTGCGTGACAAACAAGGAATTCGGTGACAGAGGAGAATATCTGGCACGGCTGTTTCTGGAGCAAAAGGGTTACCTTTTTATCCGGGCAAATTACAAAACAAATGGCGGCGAAATTGATCTTATTATGCAGGAAAATGACGAGATCGTTTTCCTGGAAGTAAAGACCAGAACCGTAAAAAGCGCACAAAGTTTTGGCAGAGGTGCCAAACGGATCGATGAAGCAAAACGCTTTCACATCCTTCGTGCGGCAAAAACCTTTCTCCGTCAGGAAACGAAATTAACAAGAGGGCTTGTGCCCCGTTTTGATGCCATTGAACTTTATCTGGATGCTCACGATTCCCAAAAGGTCAGAGTGATCCACACCCCCTGCGCTTTTGGGGTATAACTGATATCAAAAAAAGCACCCTCTCGGATGCTTTTTCTTTTCCCTATCGGTTTTTCGGGCGGAAGGTTCCGCAAATGGTATCGATCCCGGCAGTGGCGTAGCTGGGTCCGATGCTGATCTGACGCGCGGTGCAGTACTGGCTCATATCATTGTAAACGCAGTTTTTTACGTTACAGCGAAGTCCCTTGATATGCTCCGGCACCGAAGAGGAATCTAGTGTAATCGGTTCCACAGGATCACTTCCTTTCTTTTTTTATAGTTTGCTTTGATTTTTCCATATTATACGAAAGGACCAAATATGGCTTTATTTACTCTGGCCGATCTGCATCTTTCCCTTTCCGGGGAGAAACCTATGGATATTTTTTCCGGTTGGGTCGGTTTTGAAAAGAAATTAAAAGAATACTGGGAATATATGGTCATGCCGGAAGACACGGTGGTCATCCCAGGTGACATTTCCTGGGCCATGCAGCTTTCCGACGCTCTGACGGATCTTCAGTTTATAGATAATCTTCCGGGAAAAAAGATCCTGATGAAGGGTAACCACGATTACTGGTGGGCTTCCATGACAAAGATCGAAAACTTTGTAGAAGAAAATAAACTTCATTCCCTTTCCTTTCTTCACAACAACGCTTTTTTTGCGGAAGGCAAAGTGCTCTGCGGAAGCAGAGGCTGGATGTGCGAAGATAAAATGACCGAAAACGATGAAAAGGTCTTAAAAAGAGAAGCCATTCGTTTCCGCTTATCCCTGGAAGAAGGCCTGCGGCTTTGTGAGGAAGAAGAAAAACGAAGCGGAAAAAGACCGGAGATCATCTCTTTCTCCCATTATCCCGTCATTACCCAGACCCAAAGAGAAAATCCCATTTTCTCCGTGTTAAAAGAATATGATATTAAAAGAGTGTATTACGGACACCTTCATAACTGGGGAACAAAGCCCCTTGTGGAGCACTACGAAGGAATTGATTTTACCCTGGTTTCTTCCGACTACCGCAATTTCACTCCCGTTCGCATCGATTTTTGACCGATCCAATAGGATCGGTCTTTTTTTGTTTTTCCGGGCATAAGATACTCCATAAGGACGGTGAAGAAAATGGATGATATCAAAAAGCATTTAAAAATATTTCCCCCGGTCATACGATCCGCCCTGGAAAATTTTCGCCGGTGGGATCAAATCTGTGAAATTCGTCTTCGGAAAGACAGCCCTCTATCGCTGACTTCTTTTGAAGATAATATTCTGATAGACGCCCTGGGCCGGCCATGCTCTATGGAGAAGGCTCTGTGTACCGGCGGCGAAGATCTGCACTACGTACTGGGTGCCTTTTGCGGTGGCAGTGTTTACCGTTATTTTCACCATTTATCAAAGGGCTTTGCCGTTTCTGAAGACGGCTGGCGATTAGGTCTTTGTACGGAAAGAGAAAGCTTTTACAGCTTTTTACCGGAAAGCCCCAGCGGGATCAACATTAGAATCCCCCGCTTTTTCCCCCATGCCGCAGACGATCTTCTGCCCTATTTCAATAGAGAAGGGGTTTCCTCTACCCTGATCCTATCCAAGCCCGGAAGCGGAAAAACTACCCTTTTACGGGCACTGGCCCTGGCCCTGTCATCGGGCAAGGTAGGAAATCCCTTGCGAGTAGCCGTAATTGACGAAAGAGAGGAACTTTTCCCAAAGAAATACAAAGAAAAGGGTCTTGTTGACCTCTTATCCGGCTATGACAAAAAGACCGGCATCGAAACGGCGGTGCGCCTGTTTTCCCCGCAGGTAATTTTATGCGATGAAGTAGGAAACGAAAAAGAGATAGAGGCACTGATCTCCTCCTGCACCGGCGGGGTAAAAGTAATTGCCTCCTGCCACGCGGACGGGCTTTGTGAGGCAAGAAAGATCAAATTCCTTCAGCCGATTTTAGACTCCGGCCTATTTAAAAAATCCGTTACCATCCGGCAAATAAAAGGGCCCTATTACAAAAGAGAACTGATTTGGGAGAATATTTTATGAAATATTTTGCTCTCATTTTGCTTTCTCTGATCCCCATCCTTATCGGTATCTGGAAGAGCGAGGATCTAAAGCAGAAAATGAAACTGCGGGAAGGGTTTCTTGCCTTTTTAGAGGAGATCCGCTTTCAGATCCAAATGTTTAACCGGGATCAGAAAGAAATCTATTCCGGCTTTGAAAATCTTCTTCTGACAAAATGCGGATTTTTACCGGATTTAATCAAAGAAACAAATGAAAATCCCCTGGGTGCTCTTTCCCGCACCGTAGAATTTCACCTGGCCGACTTTTCTTTTTCAAAGAGATCAGAAGATTGTATTCTCTCTCTTTCAAAACACTTTGGCACCCAATCCAGAGAGAGACAGCTGGAAGAATTGGATGGAAGTATCCATTTTCTGCGGGAAGAAATGGCGCAGGAAAAAGACCGAGTCCTCAATAAGATCAAGACCATACGTATCTCCGGCTTTGCCGCCGGCCTGGGAATTTTTATTTTACTGATTTAGGAGAAAGAAATGGACGTTACTTTAATACTGAAAATTGCCGGTATCGGACTGCTTTGCAGTATCCTTTGCCAGGTGCTGAAATCCAGCGGAAAAGACGATCAGGCCGCCTATATTACCCTGGCGGGGATCCTGGTGGTTCTCTTGATGCTCATAGGAGAGATCTCCGCGCTGATCCAAACGGTGCGAAACACCTTTGGCATATGACCACCCTTCTTATCCTCTCTGCCTTCGGGATCCTGGGGGCAGTGCTTTTAAAAGTAGCAGAGGAACTTTCTCCCAAATTTAAGCCTTACCTTTTATGTGGGATAGGCATTCTCTTTTTTGTGATTTTTTTAAAATGGCTCTTGCCCCTTTTTCAGATCTTCCAAAGCATTTGTGAAAATTCAGAGCAGAAACAGCTTTATCTTCTGCTTTTAAAAGCCCTTGCTCTTTCCTTACTCATATCCTTTTCTGCTTCTTTTTGCCGGGATCTGGGAGAAGAAAAGATGGCGGAAAAAATGGAACTGGGTGGAAAGGCGGCTCTTTTATCCCTTTCCATTCCACTGCTAAATGAAATACTAAATTGGATCGGAGCACTGACAAGTTGAAAAGAAAGACGTATAAAATCCTCATTTTTCTCCTTTGCTTCATTATGCTTTTTTCACCTGCCTATGCGGCAGAAGAACAAGAATCCTTAAAAGAGTTTTCGGAGGTGGAAAAACTCTGGGAGCTTTTGCCGGAAGGAATGGAAGAAGAAAGCGTAAGGCCCTTAATCGAAGGAAAAAGCGAAGACGGCTTTGGCTCTTTTATCTTTACTCTGATAAAAAGCGCCTTTTCCCTGGGAATAAATAAGGGGACGAAAACCCTTCTCTCCTTATGCGCTTTTATTCTCATCTCCGCACTTTTCCGGGCGGTAAAGGATTCTTTTCTTACAAAAAATCTGGAAAGCGCCTTTGATTTTGTTTTTCTTCTATCCCTGGCGCTGATCGTTTTTTCTTCTTTAAACGACTGCATTGCCATAACGAAAACCGCTCTTTCCTCCATACAAAGCTTTTTTCTCGCTTCCCTTCCCATCACCACCGTTCTGCTTACCCTTTGCGGTTCGCCCTGCGCCAGTGCCACGCTAGGGGCCAGTTTAAACTTGGTTTTAGGCCTTGCCACCACCCTAACTACTACCTATCTTTCGCCCCTTTTCACTTCCCTCTTTGCCCTATCCTTTACGGAAGGCATCAGCCGGTCCGGGCTTTCCGGTATTCTTTCTTTTTTCAAGAAAACACTAAAGACGCTTTTAGTCCTTTTCTTTACACTCATCAGCGCTACTCTTGCATTAAACAACGCTCTTTCCATAGCAAGAGATTCTCTTGCTATGCGGTCTGTCCGCTTTGCTGCGGGAAATTTTATCCCGGTGATCGGCTCTCTGATCGGAGAAAGCGCAAGGACTCTCTCTGCAGCCTTTCATCTTATTAAAACAGAGTGCGGGATCCTTTGTCTTTTGGTTCTTTTTTATATTATTTTGCGCCCGGTTTTTTGTATTGCGGTGCAAAAGGTCATCCTTCGGATCCTTTCCGGCATCAGCGAAATGCTCAGCGACAATGCCATCTGCCGATTTCTGGATTCGGTATCAACTCTTTTGGATCTTCTTCTTACCATACTACTGTCCGAGGGCTGTTATCTGATTTTTTACGTAACCCTTTTTCTCACCAATAAAGGAAGTTTATAGTATGAAAAACTTTTGCACAAATCTGATCTTACTTTCCTTTTCCGGCATTTTTATTAAGCTCTTTTTACCAAAAGGTGAAAGATCCCCTCTCTATGCTCCACTGAAATTCATCCTTTCCCTAGGGATCATTCTTTGTGTCTTCTCTCCTGTTTTCTCTCTGTTTCAGTCTGATTTTTCCCTGCCGGATCTCACGCTTTCGGAAACGGATCTGCCAAAGGGAGAAGAACTGGTGCTTCAAAAGATGGAAGAAAGGATGATTGAAAGTGTCAAAAAGGCTTACCCAAAAGAAGACTTTACACTTACGATCCTGGCAGATGAAAATTTTATCCCGGAAAGGATTCGGCTTTTATGTAATAATGAATCTTCGGCCCGGGAAATCAAAGATTTTATCAAGCTGAAATACAAACTGGAAACGGAAATTATAACAAGGTGACTTATGGAAATCAAAGAAATGAAAAAAATGAAAAAAAACTTTCCCATTCTCATCATTCTTTTTTGTCTTGGAATCATTTTTCTGTATTTATCGGAATATCATTCCATTGAAGGGTCAGGGTCCTTTCAGGAGGAAGGGATAGAAGACGGCTACACCCAGCGCCTGGAAGAAAGGCTTTCTGATATGATAAGCGGGATCGACGGTGCGGGCAAGGCCAAAGTAATGATTACCCTTGCGGGAAGCACCAGGTATGAATTTGCCACGGAAAAGACCACGGAATCGGGGATAGACGAATCTACGGTTACCACGTTTCTCATGCAAAAGGATTCTACCGGTAGCTCTTCTCCCATCCTGATAAAGACCAATGCGCCGGAAATTTTAGGCGTTAGCGTTGTATGTCCCGGCGCAAGTAGTACCCGGGTCCGACAGAAGATCCTGGAGCTGGTAGCGGGAACCCTGAATTTAACCCAGAACAAAATTTATGTAACGAATTAAGGAGAACGTTATGAAAAAACTGAAAAAGATCTTACTGACTGCCCCGGAAGACGGTTTTACCGATGAAAGCTGTACGGCTCTGAGCCCCCTGCCGGAAGAAGAGGAACAGACAAGCTTTTTCCAAATGCCCAAATGGTTTGAAAAAGCAAAAGAGAAAATCCCTCCCTTCCCCTGGAAAGGCATCAATACCAAAAACGCCCTCATTGCCGGTTGTCTTGTGATCGTTGCCATTGCCGGATACTTAAACATCCGTTACGCCCTGCCCCAGAATAACACCTCTGATCCTGCGGACCAGGTGCAGGAGGAAGTAGGTGGCGAAAGCTTCTTTGCCAGCGCTGTGATCGACCGCGAAAGAGCAAGAGGCGAAGCCCTGGAGGTTCTGGTTGGTATCACGGAAGATGAAACCGCCAGTGAAACCGCAAAAAGCGACGCCTTTACCCAAATGGAGCGCATTGCCAACGAAACCAGCTGGGAAATCGATATTGAAAACCTGGTTAAATCCAAAGGCTTTGAGGAATGCGTTGCCATTATCAGTGAAAACTCCGCCAATATCGTGGTTGCATCCGAGGGACTTACCCCCGGTGAGGTAGCCCAGATCAAAGAGATCGTATACTTAGAATCCTCCATTAACCCCAAGGATGTTAAGATCATCGAAAAGAACTAAAGAAAAAAACGACTCCTAAGGAGTCGTACTCTAAAGGACATAATAAAACCTCCATCCGTTTTGGATGGAGGTTTTATATCAAAATAGTTCTTTAACCAGTTCAAGGAATTCTTGACAAAGGCTATCTGCACGATATTTTACAAATTTAGAATATTCATCTCTAAAGTCACTGTTTGAGTAATGGATGAATTTCAAATCATCTTTTTCAGGATAGCCATTAAATTTCAAATAGCTTTTATCAAAAGTATAAGAAGGTCTATCCTCTACATATTCGTATATAGTCTTTTCTCGTTTAGAACGATTATCTTTAACTGTCAGATAGCAAAGGTTGCCCACATGGGAGAAATTAAATAAATTCTGCTGTGAAGATGTAAGGTCTTTAATATGATTTTGGATTATCTTACGTGGAACAATGTGCTCAAAGTCAAGATAACCGCTTTTTTCATCAGCGGAATTAAGATAATGAATCATATATTGAGGGTTTTTCTTAAGCTTCATAGATATCAAGAAATCTATAAACAGTTTATTCCTTTGTGGAATGGTTTTAGAAACTCCACTTTGAGACTCAGCAAAAATACGCAATGTCTCCGCCCAATCATTAGCCTTAATGTTTGACCAGTATTTTGATCTTTTTTCCAAACTGTTCAAATCTCTGTTTAAGTCTGAGACCTGTCTATTGTTTTTCCAGTAATCGGTCAAGCAATCATACACATAATGCAAAGGCATATATTTCTTAAAATCACTTGCAGGTAGTGCATCGGCTTTTTTGGTTATTGTTTCTGATTTGACATCGATGAGGTAATATTCTCTAATGTACGAAACGATAATGTGATAGATTAGATACGTGCTATCAGAATGAAGTGTGACACCGTTCTTGCCAAGCAAAACATCTTTCAAAGCATTTTTAACATTGAACACAGAATCGTCTATCATTTTTTTAATGTCAACAAGAAAACTCGGTGTTGCATCTTTTAATATGCTATGTATACGCTCTGCTTTGTTGACACTTTCGCCCAATATAAGGCTTAATAGCTCGAACCCTATAGGATCGGTAGATTTTGAGTTTTCTCCAAAAAGTATGTCATAGCCTTTAGTTTTATTTCTAATTACTCCGCTCAACGCATAGCAATATTCAAATAATGAAATCCCGTTTTGCGCCATATCATCTTCGCTGAAAACAATATCGAGATCACTATCTTCTTGAAGTTTTTTGTATTTCATCTTAACATTTTCAAGAAGTTGCTCATCATCAACTGTAAATAGAGGCTTAGACCATAAGGCAGCGTATGTTTCGTACTTTGATAATTGAACACCGCCAGTGTTTAAATTGTAAAAAACATTAGGAATATTTTCACTCGGTCCTCTATAGTCAATGGCAAATACCGGTAAATGATCAATGTCTATATTGCTATTAAACTCTGCATAAACATCGTCAATCAAATTACGAACTGTCGGTGTAGCATTAATGCCTATTTTTTCTTTAAGAACATCTGCGGCTTCCCAATTCTTCAACCTACCCTTAAGGCAATTAAACAACTCTTTTTTAATTTCTAACGAGCGTGTTTCAACATAGTTTTCATCAACCGGAATCTTTTGTTCTTCTAAATATGCTATAACGATTTTTCGTGATAATTCATCATCAACGTCATTTTCGTTCAAATAATCATAAGGATTGGCGTAGTAATCTCGGATTGTTGTGATTCGTTGCAGACCATCAATCAGCTCATATTTTCCGGCGTTTTGTCTTACCAAAATTACACCAAAAGGCTCGCCATTTCTTATATTTGCTATAAAATCTTTTCTGCGTTGTTTTCTCCAAACCACGCTTCTCTGGAACTGAGGAATAATAAACTTATTGTCGTCTATTACATCTGTCATTTGAAGAGGCAGGTGCATATAATTGCATTTTTTCATTTTAGCTCCTCCTTGTGTTTTGTAATATTATAACACATATGCACCTATTCCTCAATCCCTTTTACAACAAAAAATGACAACAATCGCTATTGCCAAGGTAGCTGTCACTTCTTTGACTTTTTTATTCAAAAAGATGATATCTGTCTTCATTACATTTGTCACACACCGTAATAAGCAGGGAAAATGCACGGCGCATTTCCCAAATCTTTAGGATATCCTAAAACCTCATAAAAACAAAAAGCAGAAACATTCGTTTCTGCTTTTTTATTACTGTCCTTAAGAGTACGCCTCTTATGGAGTCGTTTTTTTATGAAAAGTACGTTTGGGCGCCCAATACGGAAAGAGGTCCGGAACTGTCGGTCTTTAAATAAAATCCCATACCGACCCGGGTGAATCCTTCGCTTAAAATATTGGTTCTGTGATCTTTGCTATTGTAATACGCGTCCGTCACAAAAAAAGCATTGGTATAGCCCTGGGAAAGGTTTTCTCCACAGGTCTTCCACAAAACACCCGCCTGGGTCAAACGTTCTCCACACTTATAATCGTGGGCAAAGAAATTTTCCTTTGCCATTTTTTCCGAGTAATTGTAAGATACCTGGGAAGCGGCGGCAGACCAAGCAAGAGGAGCAAGGCCGTGACGGGAGCGAAGAGCATTTACGTAGTAAAAGGAAAGACGGGTTTGGGCAGTATAATCAGATGTAATATCCGCATCCGTCATATAATGGTAGCTAAGGTCCGAATAATGGACCCAAAGCCCGTAGCACTGATCTTCCTGGAACTTGTCCCGGAAGCCGAAGATCTTAAATCTTCCCAGGATCTGATAGGTAGCGTCGGAATTGGGATCTTTTCTACCGGTGAAATTAGAATAAGTAACCACCTTGCCATCCACATTCAAAAAAGCAGAAGGGTCCATGGTAAATACCCCCCAAAGTCCTTCCGGATCCATTTGAAAGACGGTAAGACGGGAGGTCTGGGCGTAAACAAGGCTTCGGATCTTCCCCTCTACCAAGATCTCGGTAGGGGTACCAAGCTTTGCGGTGATGCTATCTTCTTTTTCATCAAAATCAAAAGAAGTACCAAGGGCGTAAATAGGAGAAGAGATCGTTTGTCCGCAGGAGATACACCTGGCGTTTTCAAATATATGGTCTTTTTTCTCCCCTTCTTTGCCGCAGAGTTTACATTTGGAAGGACTGATACAAGTACCGCCCTCAAACTGATGGACAAGTTTTGGAAGAATCTCTTCGATGGTCTCTCCGCACTGGCAGGAAAGGACCCGCAGACCGTCCTTTTCGCAAAGGGCGGGAGAAAAGCTTTTGATCATCCAAAGATGGCTATGCTCACTTGTAAGCGGAGTTTCCATTGTTTGGGTGACAGTTTCTTCCTTTGAAACAGGCAAAGTTTCTGTTTCTTCTGTTTCATCTTCCTGTGTCACTGTCAAATTCGGGTCTTTTGGTACGTCTTGTATAAGGAAAAAGAGAATCACACAAATACATACAAAAACCGACAATGAAACAAGGGTTATGACCTTTGTTTTTTTCATTTACTTTGTAAGATCCTTTGCGTAGAAAATAAGATCGGATTGAATGCGGGAAAGAGTGGTGGAATTGCCGTGACCGGGACAGAGTTTTAGATTTTCATCCATTCCGGCAATGCGGGCTATGGACGCGCCAAGCATATTTTTATCCCCGCCCCAAAGGTCGTATCTGCCGTAGCCGGAGGCAAAGACCGTATCTCCGCAAAAAAGAATATTTTCAGACTGAAAACAAACGGAACCGGGGGTGTGACCGGGGGTATGGAAAACCTTGAAATTCATCTCCCCTACCCGGATCTCATCTCCCTCTTCCAGGAGAATATCGGCAGATAAAACGGGATAAGAAGAAAGGTCTCCCCGGTAGTAGAAGGCGGCGGCACTTTTACCGGGCTGGGTCAGCATAACGTTATCTTCCCGGTGTACCAAAACCTTGGCACCGGATTTTTCTTTTAACGCTTTCACACCCTGGCTATGGTCAAAATGACCGTGGGTCAGAAGGATATGGGAAGGGGTAAGGCCTTTTTCACGAAGTTTTTCATAAATTCCTTCTCCATCCATTCCGGGGTCAATAACAACGCAGGCTCCCGTATCGTCAAAACAAAAATAGGTATTGGTGCGCAGAGCACCCATAGAAAAACTTAAAACTTTCATCATATTAGAAACTGATAATCTCATTAAAACAATCGATGGCGTAGCGGTCACTCATACCGGCAATGTAAGATATCACCGCGCGGGCGTAATCCTTCTCATAGGAAAGATCGAAAATGGCGGGATTGAGCTGTCTGGGATCCCGAACCAGAGTCCAATAGGAACAGAGCCACTCGTAGAAAGCACGGAACAGACGAGGATAGATCTTCTGCATCTCATCCAGCTTTTTCAAGGTATTTTCCGCATCAAAACAACCATAGAGAAGATTGAAAAGTTCACGGATCATCATTTCAAAGAAATTCTCTGCTCTGGCCACTCTGGGATTACGGTAAATATGGCGCAGATTAAATTCACCCAAAAGGCAGATAAATTCATTGGTACGGGGGGAGAAGCAAATGCCTTCATCGGGACTGGAAGATTGAAGCAGGTCGTTAATAAGGTGATTGATAATAATGGTATTATTGATCTTATCCCCTGCGTATTCCCCAACGAGGGCGGTCAGTTCCTCCATATTTTCTCCGGTTAAAACGCCCAGTGCCAGGGCGTCTTCAATATCACGGCCGATATAGGAAATGCGGTCGGAGATCTTCACCACACAGCCTTCGTATGTAAAGGGCTCTACCTTGCCGGGATCGGTAAGGGTATAAAGGTCCAGAGCCTCTTCTCTGGGGAAAAGATGATTTTTGGTGGTTTCGCCGCAGTGGGAGATCAGACCGTCGCGAACGGCGTATGTTAAATTTAAGGTCTGGCGGTGACGTCGGTCATCTTCCAAAAGTTCTAGAAAGTCTACACAGAAAAGGCTGTTCTTTTCGTGCCAGAATCTTTCCCCGGTTACGGTTTTGGAAATGTCATTTAGCACTCTCTCACCCTTATGACCGAAGGGAGAATGTCCCAGGTCGTGGCCAACGGCGATGGAACGAACCAGCTCAGAATTAAGGCCCAGAGAATCGGAAATGGCGGTGGCGATGGACTCTACGTGAAGCACGTGCTCGATTCTGGTGCAGATATGATCGCTCTGGGGAGAAAAGAACACCTGGGTCTTGTGCTTCAGTCTGCGAAAACCGGTGGAATGGATAATACGGGTATAGTCCCGCAAGAAAGGACTGCGGGGGTCATTCTCTCTTTGATAAATGGGGGAAATACGGGCTGTGGCCGCATCCCACTTTGCATTTCCGGGAAAGGTTGCCAAAGAAGAAAACTTTTTATCCATTATAATTCCTCCCTAAAATTTGATGCGCTTGCGAATCTTTAATAAATAAAAAAGAAAGAAGCGATCCAGTAAAAAATCGTACATATAAAAGCAGATGTTTCCCATCACTACAAGGGTAATATTCACCCAGGCGGCGTCGCGGATGCCGGTAACAAAAGCGGTAAGATATAACAGCATAAAAAGGATCCCGTTAAAGAGAACAAACTTTGCCGCAAGGGAAAAGACGGGCTTTATCATATTCAGTTTCTTTTGGGCTATGGGGTACCAACCAAGAAGAGCTAAAAAGAGGATACCCGGTGATTTTTCCGGAAGCAAAAAGGACAGAAGTCCCGCTGCCAGATAAACCGCCAAAGCGGATCTGTAGCCGTATTCCACGTCGATCACCATGATCACAAGGCCGGCGATGAGGGCCAGGGAAACGTCCAGGGATGAGATAAGAGATCCAATGGACATAATGGCCACGCACATAGCCGCAGATAAGGCGGAAACGGTGAGTTTTTTGGTCTTTTTCATACTAGCAACAAGAGATCAGATCGCCGCCGCAGCATTCGCAAAGACAGTCGGCGCAAATAAGACCGTTACAGATATCACAGGTGCTGCATTCCTGCATTTGACCGCTAGGACCAAAATTGCCAAAATTCTGCTGGGCACCGCGGAAACGCTGATACATAACGGCGTATTCCCCGTTGGTAGGCTCCATCCGATAGGCTCTGGCAAAGTTTTCCGCAGCCTGGTTATAGGCTCTTCTGCCGGCGGCACAAAGACCTTTTAAGTAATACCACTCCGCAGGACGAACCTGCTCGTTTTCCAGATACACCTCTGCCTCCTGATAACGGCCGGCGGCAATCAGTTCCCGGATACGGGGGAAACGAGAAGAATCGGTGCCGGAAGAGGCTGTGCTTTCTCCGCCCGCTCTCTGATGAAGGATACTGTCATACGCCTCGTTGATCTCCTGCATTTTTTCGTTTGCAATATCGTGAAATTCCGTATTGGCGTAGTTATCGGGGTGATACTTTTTCGCAAGTTCCCGATAGGCTTTTTTGATTTCTTCATCGTCGGCCTGGGGAGAAACCCCCAAAACCTTATAAGGATCTTTCATTTGGTAATCTCCAGTTTTTCTTTTAATATGTTGCGCACCGAACCGGGAAGCCCGGTACAGATAATATGCTTGCAGATGGCAAAGATCTCCCCATCCCCGGAAAGAAGATCCAAGGCCAGATTCATCTCTGAAATATAAAAGGATAAGACCATATCCAGCTTATGAAAGTTTTTTCTGGCTTCTTCGCTGTTTTTATACTCTTTTAAAATGGGATTAAAAGCACCGGACTTTTCATCCTTTTCCATATCGTCTATGGCATCCAGTGTATAGATAAAACGGCCCAATTTATCCCCAATAGCAGAGAAAAGCCGTTTCTCTTCCCCATCAAGACCGAAGGAAAAAATGTAGGAAAGCACGCGGGCAAAAAAGGAACACATAGCATCAAGATCTGCCCCTTCTTTTTCCAGTTTTCTTCCCTCTTTCATCATAAGAGCGATCTCTCCGGAAAGAAGAGAAAAACCATAATCCTTTCCTGCAATCTTTTCTCTTTTTTTCTGAAGCGCTTTGTAGAAAAAGGAAACGAAAACACGACGGAAAAAGGACTTGTCCCCATCGGTCAGATCGTCTTTCATCTTTTCGCAAGTAAGGATCAGACCGGCCCGGGCGGAAAAGGTAAGGGCAGAATTATCCTTTACTCTCTTTTTCTTCTTCCCGAAGGGGTGAAGAAAGCAGAACTGCTTCTCTACTTCTACTTTTTCTTTTGTGGCAAGAAGCCGTAAAAAGCTTAAAAAAACAAAGTCGTAGGAAAGGAAAGGCAACTGATAAAAGCCGATGTTTTTCTTAATGGAATGGCAAAGTCCACAGTACATGGCCTGGTACAGGGCATAGTGCTTTACCAGCATTTCAGCACTCTGACACTTTACATATCCAAGCATAAACACCTCTCCTTATAGTTTTAGTCTATTATACACAAATTCAAGGCTAATTTCCATAGTTTTCCGAAAAAAACTTGCAAATAGAAAAGAAGGACCGTATAATGAATACAAAGAACATTTTAAAGGAGCCAAATATGAATTATACCATCATTTGCGGCAATGAAAACGATCTGGAAAAGGCAGAAAAAGCCTATATTTCCAATGTTCCCTGGGGCGCAGAATACACTCCCACTTCTTATTTCCAAGGCGTATACCTGAAAGACGAAGGTTTCTTATTCCGTCTTACCTGTGAAGAAGAAAATCCCACCGCAACTTTGAGCGGAAATTGCCACGGCGTTGCCCTGGACAGTTGCCTGGAGCTTTTCTTAAATTTCGACCCGGAAAATAACGAAAACTACATAAATTTTGAAATGAATCCCAAAGCCGCCCACCTTTTCGGCGTAGGAAAAGACCGCTACGGCAGAACAGATCTTGAAAATGATATTATGCCTACGGTAAAAAGCGAGATTACAAAGGATAATTGGAGCGTTACTTTATTCGTTCCTCTTGCCGCTCTTACCCCCGTTTACGGCGAGCTTCATTTCGGCCCCGGTTCTGTTTTGAAGGGAAACGCCTTCAAATGCGGCGGCAGCACCGCCCCCTGCACCCACTATCTCTCCTGGGCGCCCATGCAGAAAAACGAGCGTGATTTTCATCGTCCCGACTGCTTCGGCAGCTTTATTATCAAATAATGCTTTCTTTTACATCCGGCCCTATCCGTAAAAGTTTCCGTACCATTCCCACACTTCAAACCGAAAGACTAACCCTTCGGAAGATCCTTCCCCGGGATGAGGACGATATGTACGAATATTCCCGAGACCCGGAGACCAGCCGGTATCTTCTCTGGGAGCCTCATTCTTCCCGAAACTATACCCGGGCCCATATCCGCTATCTGCAAAGCCGCTACCGCTCTGCCAGTTTTTTCGACTGGGCCCTTACTTTAAAAGACAGCGGGAAAATGATCGGAACCTGCGGTTTTACTGAGATCTACGAAAAAAAGAAGCTGGCCGAGATCGGCTACGTTATTTCGCCAAAATACCACAGACAGGGCTTTGCTCCCGAGGCGGTGGAAAAAGTTTTGGAGCACGGCTTTCTTACCCTGGGTCTTGAAGGCGTTTTTGCCCGCTTTATGGAAGACAATATTGCCAGCAGAAAGATTTTAGAGCGCCTGGGATTTTGCTGGGATGAAAGCAAAAAAGAAAGCATTGTAAAACGGGGAAAAAAGCAAAGTATCTTAACCTTTTACCTCTCCAGAAATTCTTATCTTGAAAAAAACAAAAAAACGGAAGAATGATCTTCCGTTTTTTTATTTTTGTTCTTGTTGTGCTTCTGCCTCTTTATCCGCCAGATACTGGAAATAGTTGGTTCTTACCGTATCCCAAGAGGCGTTCAGGAAGGTAACCACTTCCTGACATCTTGCCTCGATTTCCTCGGTGGTCTCCCCTTCATAATCGGGGGTCCAGAGCATCTGGGAATCGATCCAGGCATAATCCTTGAACGCAACGAATCCGCCGCCTTCACCGAAGGCATCGGAACCGAGAATATAGCGGGGATTATAATCAAGGCCGCAGAGATTTGCAATGGTGGGAAGCATATCCACAGAGCTAGTAACTTTTTCTACCGTGCGGGGCTGAAGATTTTTGCTGTAAATAAAGAAAGGCGTATTGCAGATGGAGTACATATTATCTACGCCCTTCAACTGCATAATAAAATCTACGTCTGTCAGGTACTTGCTGTAATGGTCGCCGAAGAAAACGATGGAAGTATTTTCAATGGTGCCGTCCAAGGTCATCTTTTCGATCAACTGACCGATCATAGCATCACATTCTCTTACGTGAGCAATGGCTCTCACATACTGGGACCAGGTATCTTCATCCTCACAGATCACACCGCTTTCAATGGCAAGCTGCTCTGCAATTTCAAGATGCTTTTCGGCAATTACCTGTCTTTTTTCCGTATAAGGGCCGTGACCGGAATAAGTAATGATATAAGAGAAGAAAGGCTTATCGTGGGTTACGATCTTTTCATAGGATTCCATAAGAGAAGTATCACAGGTAGGCTCACCGGTGAAAAGAAGATCGTCCTGATCGTTGAAGGCATCATATCCCCAAAGAGGATGAACCACTTCTCTGTTATAATACTTGCCGTCCAGAGTGTGGTAGGAATTGGTGGCATATCCTTTATTCCGGAACAGATGAGGCAAGGAATAGGGATAGATATTGGTAGCGTAGGTATAAGCGCTGGTTCCCGTTACCGGCAAATGGAAGCCGATATTGAAGGCGGCCTCGGTATTAAAGGTACCGGCAGAAAGGAACAAGGGCGTATAGTGATTGACGAAATTTACACTCTGCTGCTGGAGCGCGTAGAGATTGGGCATAAAGCGCTCGTTTACCATCCAGGTATCAATGGATTCCAGCAAAATGGCGATTACGTTCTGACCTTCCAGAGCACCGGTCATTTCATTGGGAATCTTCTCTTCCGAGCGGTGATTATAATAATCGTCCAGGGAGTTTCGGCTTTCTTCAAAGCCCATAGAATCGTCAAAACTCTTGGCAAAGCTACGGAAAATATATTCGTACTGACCGCAGAACAAAAGACATTCGTTGGGGTTAGTAAATTCGGTATACAAAGCAGATACAGAACCGGGATCGTAGGTATCGGTCCAGGTAAATTTGTTATCAGAGCCGGCAATGTAAAATACAGAATGCAAAATGATGATGCCTGCCACACCGCCTGCAAAAAGCACTGCGGTAATACCGGTTGAGATCCAATGATATTTTTGCTTCCGGGGTGCAAGAACGATGGCAAACACACCGATCAAAACAGAAAGAAATGCAAAAAAGTAAACCCAGAAAGAAAAGCCTAAATATTCGATGCTGACAAAAGCGGCGCCGTCCTCGGCAAAAGCAAGGTCAGAAAAAGATAAGAAACTGCCTGCCACGTGATAAAGCGTAGCGTGAACCAAATAAAGAACACCGAATACTGCCACAATAAGGCTCATAACGATTTTCTTAATAACACCGGGAATGACAACGATCAGAGTGGTAGCAATCAAGGACCAGCAGAATGTAAAAAGACAGGGGGCCCAATGGAAAAGCCCGGTACTGCCGGCATCTTTATATAGAGCACGGAAAGAAAAATCCAAAAGCATCAAAGAAAAGAAATAAATAAACGGGTATGCTTTTGAACCGAATTTATCGCGGAAAGAGATCCAGTTTTCTTTCATTGGCAAAATCCTTTCATAGTATTGAACTAAAGGCATTTTATCACTGATATGCCTAAATTGCAATAGATTTCGATTTTTCTTAACAAATGCTTCAATTTTCAAATAAAAACCCGACCCCAGGGCGCAATTAAATTTGCGGGCGGGTTCCCCGGAACCTTGTTGTTTTCACAATAAAAAAAGAGGGGTGAAATTCACCCCTCTTCAAGGTTCTAATTAGTCTTCCAGGTAGGTCTTCTTGCGGCTGTCCTTCAGTCTTGCAATCAGATCGTCCAGGTTGTCTTCATCTTTGATCAGCTCTTCCAGTTCCTTCTGAGTTTCAGAGGAAAGGGCTACGGGCTTGGAATCGGTGATGATGGAAAGGTCATCTTCTACGCTAACTGCCTTTTCGGTCATACCCTTTACGGTTTCGATCTTGGTGCCGAAATCAGTAGCAACAACGGTTACGCGGATTTCGTCTTCCAGGGATTCGTCAAATGCGGCACCCCAGATGATGTTTGCATCGGGATGTCCCTGCTCACGGATCATGCTGGAAGCAATTTCAACTTCTTCAAATCCGATATCGGAAGAACCGGTGATATTGATGATAATACCGCGAGCGCCTGCAATGCTGGTTTCCAGCAGAGGACTCTGGATCGCCATCTTGGCAGCAGCTTCTGCTTTGCCCTGGCCCTTAGCGCTACCAACACCCATATGTGCAAGACCTGCGTCTTTCATAATGGTGGTAACGTCTGCAAAGTCCAGATTTACGATACCGGGAACGTTAATGAGCTCGGAAATGGACTGAACACCGTCAGCCAGAACGGAGTCTGCAATTTCAAATGCATTGAGAAGGGTGATCTTCTTCTCGGAAACGAGCTTGAGTCTTTCGTTGGGGATTACAACCAGGGAGTCTACCACTTCAGAGAGAGTCTTGATACCGTCTTCAGCCTGATCCATTCTTCTCTTGCCTTCAAATGCGAAGGGTTTGGTTACGATACCGATGGTAAGAATGCCCATTTCTTTTGCGATCTTAGCAACAACGGGAGCTGCGCCGGTACCGGTACCGCCGCCCATACCAGCGGTGATAAATACCATATCAGCGCCCTTGATAGCCTCGGTAATTTCCTCGGTGCTCTCTTCTGCAGCCTGTTTGCCGATAGCAGGATTTGCGCCGGCACCCTTGCCCTTGGTGGTTCTTTCACCGATGGCGATCTGCTTGGGAGCCTGGGTGGAAGCCAGGGTCATAACGTCAGTGTTCAGGCAGATAAATTCAACGCCTCTAACGTTGGACTTGATCATACGGGCTACGGTATTGTTTCCGCCGCCGCCGACACCAACAACTTTAATATTCACTACGCTTTCGTAGTTCGGATCCATCTGATAAGACATTTGGACATTCCTCCTGATTTCAAAATTCTTCTTTTATATACTTGGTTTACAAGATTGGCATAGTATCCTAGTTTCTTTCCTATTGTAAACCTTTTTTCTTTCAAATGCAATAGGTTTTTATAAAAAAATGTAAAAATTCATTTTTTTCTAAAAAATTCTACCAATTTAGCCATCCAGCTTTACGTAAGCGTTATCCGCGTCAGAAATATCGATTCTGCCGGTAGCACCTTCGTCCAGATCGGCAATCACTTCCCGGATCATGGCAAGTTTCAATTTGATGTCCTGACGGTCACCCAGCAAAATTAAGAAGCGATCGCCGTAATTCATCTTTAAATTAAATTTGTCGCTTACATCAATGGAAGTGATATTTGACAGCATTTTGGACTTTTTCATTTCGGAAAGAAGTTCAAGCAGTGCGGGGGCAATGCCCTCATCGGTAAAACTTAAACTCTCCCCTACCACGCACCGGTCCAAAGAGGAGCAAGCAAGTTTGATTCGGGGGATTTCCGTATTTTTCCCCTCTTTTGCCAAGACAAAGAGTTCCCGGTCGATGGCATAAACGTCGTCGCCCAGTGCCAGTGCCATTTCCCCATACTCTTCCTGATAGGTGATCTGAACCGTATCAGGGAGCTTGAATTTGATCTTTACGTCAAGAATATAAGGAAACTTTTCTTCTATGGCGGAAACGATTTTCTTTTTGCTCAAACGGTAAAGCGGAGTTTTCTTTTCAATTTGAATGGTTTTTACAATATCCGCTGTGGAGTAGATGCTGGATTTTTTCACCGATACATCTTCTACCACAAAATAGTTTTCCAGGGCAAAGTAAAGGCAGGTGCCGAAAAGGACAACAAGCAAAATGCCCAGGAATACGAAGCGGCGAATCTTTTTCGATTTCCTTTTTTTTGCAAAAGCCGACAGATCTTCTGCCATCGCTTCCTCCTATTTTGTAATCTTTTTGATCTCGGCCCAGATCACGTCGCATGCGCCGGGCAGAGCGTGTTTTTTCATATTGCGACTCATTTCGGAAAGAACTTCCGGATGCATTAAGATCCGATCGATCTCACCTTTTAATCTCTCCGCGGTCAGTTCCTCTTCGGGAATGAGAACTGCGGCACCGCTCTCTGCATAAACGAGAGCGTTTTTATACTGGTGATTATCGGTTACGTTGGGAGAAGGAATCAGAATAGCGGGTTTTCCGAGCAAAGCAAGTTCCGCCAAGGTGATTGCGCCGGCTCTGGATACCACAAGGTCTGCCGCTGCCATCTGACAAGGCATATCATAGATATAATCGGAAAACTTTACGTTACCGAAACGCTGTGCACCGGCTTCTTTTTCCTTTTCCATCCACATTTCATACTCTCTGTTGCCAAAGGCGTGGGTATGGAAGATGGGCTTTTTCGCAGAATAGTCCTTTGCCACCTGGAACATACATTCATTGATGGCGCGGGCGCCAAGGCTACCGCCGTAGGAAAGAAGAAACGGTGCGCTGACACCCACCTTACTTCTTGCTTTACTGCGGGAGATGGTTTCCAGTTCAGGACTAGTAGGATTTCCGCTTAAAACGATCTTTTTCTGATCGCAGGTGAAATGCTTTCTGGATTCATCGAAAGAAATGCACACTCTGTCTACCAGGGCGGAAAGCTTTCTGGTGGTAAGACCGGGATAAGCATTCTGCTCGTGGATGAGAGTGGGAATCTTCATTTTAGATGCGGCGCAAAGCACGGGCCAGGACACGTAGACACCGGTACCGATGACAAGATCAGGACGAAATTCCTTCAGGATCTTTTTTGCCTTTGCAATACTGGTAAAGGCAAGATAGGCCGCCTTTAAATTTTCTGCGGTCAACTTTCTCTTAAATCCTTTTACCTCAACGTGGCGAATGGGAAAGCCCTCTTTTGCCACCAG
>JAZNRO010000118.1:0-4100 GCA_045590715.1 Eubacteriales bacterium
GACCGATATAATCGGTCCGGGTTTATTTTTTATTAGCCCATCATTTCGTCAGAGATAATGTCCAGTACCTTATCGTGGCATCCGCCGCATCCGGTAGAGCAGTGGGTTACTTCTTTTACATGTTCAAAAGCGGCAAGTACATCAGAAAACTTTTCGTTTTCGTGAAGAGCCGATACGATGTCGTGGTAGCTAACGCCCATGCAGTTACATACAGTTACGTTTTCCATAAAAATCTCCTTATTTACCGAAATATCTATTCAAAAGGCCTTCAAAAGCTCTGCCGTGGCGAGCTTCATCCTTTGCCATTTCGTGTACGGAATCGTGAATTGCATCCAGATTCTGTGCTTTTGCCATTTTAGCAAGTTCAAATTTTCCTGCGCATGCGCCGTTTTCAGCTTCTACTCTCATTTCCAGGTTTTTCTTGGTGGAGGAGGAAACAACTTCGCCCAGCATTTCGGCAAAGCGGGAAGCGTGATCAGCTTCTTCAAAAGCGGCGGTTTTCCAGTATTCGCCAATTTCCGGGTAGCCTTCGCGGAATGCTACGCGGCTCATAGCAAGATACATACCAACTTCAGTGCATTCGCCCATAAAGTTTGCTCTCAGGCCTTCTACGATCTCAGCGCTTACTCCGTCGATGATACCAACCTCGTGCTCGGTAGCCCAAGCAGCTTTTTCTTCTTCAACTTCTACAAATTTTTCTCCGGGCTGTTTGCAAAGGGGGCAAGCCTCGGGTCTGGTTTCAGAAACAACGATTTCACCGCATACGGTGCATCTCCATTTTTTCATTTTCAAATCTCCTTAAGATCTAATTGATATCAATTCTTATTAGGAATTGTTCTTGTTAAGATTATAACATATCTGCAAAATTTGTCAAGTATTTTTTGGAAAATATTTTATTGCTCAGAAGCTTGTTTTGTGGTATACTGTAGAAAATGATGTAAGGAGAGAAAATATGCATATTCCCAGTGTATCTACGACTGAAATGGATGTTCTTTCCTTTGAATCTGCCTTAGTTGGGCAGAGTGTTAAAGATTATGATGATACCAAATGGCTCTACGTACCCGACTTTTATTCCGAATACCGTTATATTTTAGGAACCAGGGGAGTAAATCCTTTGATATGTATTGGTATTAACCCTTCTACAGCCGAGCCGGAGAATCTTGATAATACGTTATCTTCCGTTCAGAGAATTGCTTTGGGCAATGGGTTCGATTCTTTTATTATGTTCAACGTGTACGCCCAGAGAGCTACGGATCCGGATCATATGGAAAAGGTGTTTAATGAAAAATTACATCTTGAAAATATGAAAGCCTTTGAATACGTCTTGTCTTGCTCTGAGTCCCGTCCCGTAATCTGGGCCGCATGGGGCACCATTATTGAAAAACGTGCATATTTATCCCGGTGCGTAATGGATATGATCGAAATCGGCGAAAAGCACGATGCACTTTGGGTAACGGTAGGGAAGAGATCCAAAAATAAAGGTCATCCTCACCATCCTTTATATTTAAGAAAAGATGAAAAAATTGAACCCTTTGATATCCGTTTATATTTGAAAGGCCTTGAAAAATGAGAAAAGTTTTGAAAATTGTTTTTTGCTTGCTTTTAATGATGGCAGTTTTATCTTCTTGCGCGAAGACCCGCATCCTTAATTCCGAAGAAGCAGCCGAAAAGCTCCGTGAGCTTGGATACCTGGTAAACGTTGATATTCAGCACGGCGACGCTGTAAAAGCCTACGGTATTACCCAGGTAACGGTTTTGTCAGCCGATCTTGAGGATGAATTTATTCAGGTTTATTACTTTACGTGCGAAGAAGATACCGAAACCTTTTATAAAGCAAAGGTAAAAAGCCTTTCTTCCGGTGTTGAAGTAGTCAAGAAGAATAAATATTCCATTGTCCGCGGAACGGTGAAAGCTTCCCAGGATTTTCTCAAACTCGGTAATTCTTGACAAGCAGTAAATTTATTCTTATAATCGTCTAGTCAGTTGCCTGCATAGTTAAATGGATATAACAGCCCCCTCCTAAGGGGCAGTTGTGGGTTCGATTCCCGCTGCGGGTGCCAAAAAGGACGGCTTATGTAAGCCGTCCTTTTTTTGTTTATTCTTTTGGGTTTACGTGGACCATTACGTGGCGAACATTAGGAAAACGCTCCTCAATGCAGTCGTGAACTTCTTGAGAGATTTTATGTGCTTCTTCCAGGGTTGCATTCGGATCAGCGCTGATCTCTACGTCAACGTAAATATGATTTGCGAAGACTCTTGTTTTCATTACGTCAACGCCCAGAACTTTTTTATTTTGGGTGATACAGTCAAATATTTTGCACTGTGTTTCATCGTCACAGGAACGATCGACGATTTTATCAATGGCGTCTTTTAAAATGTCATAGGCTGCTTTGGCAATAAAGAAGAAGATCACAAGAGAAGCCAGGGCATCCATTTTATAAAAGCCGATTCTTGCACCGGCGATACCGATCAGTGCGCCGATAGAAGATAGTGCATCGGACCTGTGGTGCCAAGCATCTGCCATAAGCGCGCCGGAATTGATTTTCTTTGCATAGAACCGGGTGTACCAATACATTCCTTCCTTGATAACAATGGAGAGAAAAGCGGAAATCAGTGCTAAAATTCCGGGAATTTGGGGAATCTCGTTATTTTTTGTAAAAAGATCTTTCGCCGCTTCTACTCCGATACCAAGTCCCGTAATAAATAGAATAACAGCAAGTAGAATGGAAGCTACGCATTCCAGCCTATCATGACCGTAGGGGTGTGTTTTGTCCGGCTTTTTTGATGATAATTTAATGCCGATCATTACGACAAAAGTGCTGAATACGTCTGATGCAGAGTGAATGGCATCACTAATCATGGCGCTGGAATGGGCAGTAGCGCCTGCAAATAGTTTTAATGCAGATAGTAAGACGTTTACGATGATGGTAACAACGGAAACAAAATTTGCCTTCGTTTGATATTCGTTTTGTTTGTTCATTTAATTCCTCCCGCTATGTAAATTTAGTACGAGGAATATTTTGGCAAAAAAATACCCCACGAATCAGTATACATTTACTGTCCCGTGGGAAAACCACTGTCTTATGCGACCCGACTCCATAACATCAGTTACGGTCTGTTCAGTTAATCTGTAATCGTATGAAACATAGCCTCGTTATCTTATCATATGAAATATTTTCTGTCAAGGTGATTGTTGTGGACATTTTTTTCATTCTGTGATATAATGAAAAAAATAATTTTGAAGGATATCGTATGAAGATTCAAGAATCAGGGGAAATGTACCTGGAGAGTATTTATCTTTTGTCAAAAGAAAATCCAAACGTTCGTTCTATTGACGTTGCCAATCACACCGGATATTCAAAGCCCAGTGTATCAAGAGCGATGGGGCTTTTAAAAAAAGCTGAATTGATTTCCGTTTCCGAAGATGGCTATATTACTTTGAAAGAAGAAGGGGAACGCATAGCCCGGCGTATGTTTGAGCGCCATACCATTTTGTCTAAGCTTTTTGTACGGCTCGGTGTTTCGGAAGAGGTGGCTCTGGAAGATGCATGTAAGATAGAACACGTAATCAGCGAAGATACGTTTGAAGCTATCAAAAAGCACATTGTAGATTATCAATTATAATGAAAATAAACGGTGTCTGGCACCGTTTATTTTTTTATGTCGTTATTGACGAAAACAACATTTTGTGGTACGATGATAGAAGCAAAAATATTGGGGATTTTATGGAAAATTTGCTGAAAATTAAGTTAAACTACAAAAAAAATTATAGCTACGCGGCCTATCATTCCGGGTTTGATTTGTTTGATTCTATTTATTTAGAGAACAAAACGGACCTGGCTTTTTCTGCGTTGAAAATTCAAGTTTACTCTGCTCCCAATATTTTGCTTTCTGCCGAGCAAGCCCTGGATTACCTGGGTGCCGGCGGTTATCGTTTTTTATCTTGCGATTTTATTAGTACCGATATTTCACTTCTGGCTTCAACCAAGAAACTTTTGGACGTTTGCATTACGGTAGTGGTTAGAAATGATAAGGGAGCTGTTCTTGCTTCTCAAGACTTTTCTTTAAAGATCTTGCCGTACTTTTATTTCTCCGGAACC
>JAZNRO010000119.1:0-3650 GCA_045590715.1 Eubacteriales bacterium
CGTACCGGGGCCGCCGGTAAGGATGGTCACGGGATTTTCAATGGCAGAGCGAATGGCCTTTACCTGGCCGGGAGCATAGGTAATGCCTTCCGCCTTTTCCGTTTCCCGGATCAGTTTATCTACCTGGGAAATAGAGCCGAATAAATTGATACGGGAAAGCTGAACCAGTTTTGACGCACAGCCCGTTTCCGCGTGGAAATAATCCGGCAAATAAATGGGTTTTTCGGGATTTTGGGTATTTAAGATAAGGTCCATATCCCGACAAAGATGGGAGAGCACCTTCTCGATCTTTTCTTTTTCTACTTGAAGAAGCTTCACCGCTTCCAAAACCAGCTTTTCTCTTGGAAGATAGACGTGGCCGGCGGCGGAAGCGTGGTAATTTAACAGATAGCGAAGACCGGCTCTGATGCGGTCAGGAGAGTCACTTTCGATACCGATGGTCTGGGCCATAAAATCCGCTCTTTCAAAGCCGATACCGTAGATCTCGTCACAAAGGATGTAAGGGTTTTTCTTGACGATATCCACCGCCGCAGAGCCCCATCTCTTATAGATGCGAAGAGAGGTGGTAGATCCGAAATATCCGCTGAAAAACATCATAATATTCCGCACGCCGAATTGCTCCCGGAAGGCCTGGGAAATTTCTCTGGCTTTACGGGTGGAAATGCCGGGAATATCAGACAAAAGGTCCGGATTATTTTCCATTACGTCAAAAGTAGATTCTCCGAAACGGGAGATGATCTTTTGAGCAAGCTTCGGACCCACGCCACGAATGGCGCGGGAAGAAAGGTAGCGGAGCATAGCGTTTTCATCCGCCGGCATACTTTTTTCAAAATAAGTAACCTTAAACTGCTTTCCGTAGGTAGGATGGTTCGTCCAATTTCCCATGGCGCGGATGGTATCACCAACCATCAAACTGGGCAAAATACCCACAAGAGTCACCGGCTCCAGTTCCCATTCGATACTGCAAACGGTGTAGCCGGTCTCGTCGCTTTGGAAAACGATGTCTTCAATTTCCCCTTCCAGGGTCAAAAGATCTTGATTTTCAGGCACAGACTCCCCTCCTTTCCTTCCAAACGGAAATGATCAGCCAGATCCCCCACAAAAAGGAGATCAAAGGCAAAAAGAGATCTCCTACGGCAGTATATACCGTAGTGTGATGATTAAAATTTACTTCTCCTGTCAGAACGCCCCGCTTTAAAGGGCCAAGTTCCTTTTTGATCTGCCCTTTTTCCGAAATAAAAGCAGAAACACCGGAGCCGGCACAGCGAAGAGTGGCTCTGCCGGTTTCCACGCTTCGGAACACAGCGTGAGCCAGGTGCTGATAAACGGCGGGGGAATCCTTGTACCAGGAGTCGTTTGTTAAAAGAACGATGATCTCCGCCCCGTCCCGAACAGATTCTCGGGTCAAAGCGGGAAAAAGAGATTCAAAGCAGATGACCCCACCGGCTTTCCCCTTTTCCAGTTGAAAAATGGCGGTATCTTCCCCTTCGTCTAAAAAGTTCAAACTTAAATTCAAATTGGAAAGGGCGGGAAAGACCGCAGAGAAGAAGGACTCATAAGGCATACTTTCCCCGAAAGGGACGAGATGGCGCTTGGAATAAGGCTTAGATACAGAATCTTTTGTTACCAAAATAGCACTGTTGGTATTCAATCCATCCTTCTCCCCAAAAGAGCCAAGTAAGATAGGGGCATCCATAGCGTCGGAAAGAAACTGAAACTCTTCCAAAAGATCGGGGGTGCGGGAAAGATTTACGGGGATGGCGCTTTCGGGCCACAAAACAAGATCGGAGTCTTCACATGCAAGAGTCATATCCGTATACAGATCACTAAAATCCGATCCGGAAAACTTTTCCGAAACCGAAACGTTTCCCTGCACCAGAGAAGCGCGGATCTCTTCGCCGTCTGCTTTTCGGGACAAAGAAATCATACCGAATAAAAGGTTTGAAAAGAAAAGGCCGAAAGCCAAGGACAGACAAAGTACTTTCTTTTTGCCTTTTGGGAAAACAAAAAACAAAGTAATAAGAGCAGAAAAAGAAAGCAGGAGAAAATCGACACCGGTCATACCAAATACGGAAGCAAACTGAATCAGTACCGGGGCTCGATACTGGCCCAGAGAAAGTCTGACCCAGGGAAAGGCAAGGTCGCCCAAACCGGACAAGCACTGTGCCAAAAGAACACCCAAAACGGCAGTAAAAAGAAGGAGAGGGCGATTCTTTGTAAATCTTGCAACCACCTTGCAAAGAAAAGCGGGCAAACAGTAGAAAAAGCCGTGAATAAAGCTAATGCCAAACCAGGCTACAAGCACCAGAGCCAAGGACTCTAAATCAGATAGTCCCGCAAAGGACAAAGGATATAGAGATAAAAACCAGAAATACACGAAAAAGTGATAGAAAAAGCCGAAAAAAACGCCTTGCAAAACGCTTTTTTTCAGAGAGCCGTTATCCCTTAAAATTACTGCAAAAAAGGGTACGAAAGAAACCCAGGATAAAAGAAAAAGTGAGGGAAACGTAAGAGGCAGTGCGCAAAGAAGCGCAGAGAGAAACAAAAGCACGTAGGACTTTGAAAAAACAAGACGCAACTTTTCCACTTTACCTCTCCCCTTTTCTTTATATTTTAACTTTTATATTATAATATAAACTGCAAGAAAAGTAAAGTAATATTCTTGACAAAAAAGAAAAAGAATCTATAATATCTTGTTGAAAGCGAGGGATCATTTTATGAGCGAATGTACACATAATTGCAGCACTTGCGGTGAAAACTGCAGTGAAAGAAAAGAAAGCCTTGTTGAAAAAACCAACGACAAAAGCAATGTTAAAAAAGTCATCGGTATCGTTTCCGGTAAAGGCGACGTAGGAAAGAGCCTTGTCACTTCCCTTTTGGCCTCTGCCACCGCAAAAGAAGGAAAGAAGACCGCTATTTTAGATGCGGACCTTACCGGTCCCAGCATCCCCAAAGCCTTCGGGGTAAAAGAAAGAGCTACCGCGGATGACACCGGCCTTATCCCCGCTGTAACAAAGAGCGGCGTAAAGCTGATGAGCTTAAATCTCCTTCTGGAAGATGAAACGGATCCTGTGGTATGGCGCGGACCTGTTATTGCCGGAACGGTAAAGCAGTTCTGGACCGACGTAAACTGGGGCGACGTGGACTTTATGTACGTGGATATGCCTCCCGGAACCGGCGACGTACCCCTTACCGTATTTCAGTCCCTGCCCGTTGACGGCATCGTAATCGTTACCTCTCCCCAGGAACTGGTTACCATGATCGTAGAAAAAGCCGTGAAGATGGCAAGACTGATGAATATTCCCATTTTGGGCATCGTAGAAAATATGTCTTATTTCGTTTGCCCGGACTGTGGCAAAAAGCACGGCATCTTCGGGGAAAGCCACATTGAAGAAACCGCGAAAGAATTCGGTATTCCTTCTTTTGCAAAGCTTCCCATTGACCCCAGCCTTGCAAAGACCGTAGACGGTGGCAAGATCGAAGATTATAATACGGATAATCTTTCCGATATCCTGAAAACCATCGGCGTACAATAAAAAAGCAAAGTCATAACCACCGGCCGTGCCGGTGGCTTGCACAAGCCCCCTTAGGGCATAATGCCGGCAGAGCCTATAGGCTCGCCGAAAGATTCGCCAACCGCGAAATTTTCA
>JAZNRO010000120.1:0-7687 GCA_045590715.1 Eubacteriales bacterium
TTTAATTGCGAATGGCGGGTCGGGTTCTTTTTATGCTCTGTGCCACTTTGCGCCGGCGGGGGTATCTTCGATCACAATGCCGTTTTCCAAAAGAAGGGCACGGATCTCGTCTGCCTTGGCGTAATTCTTTTCTTTCTTTGCGTTTGCACGCTCTTCGATCAGTGCTTCTACCTTGGCATCGTCAAAATCACCGCCTACTTCTTCCCGGGGCTTTAAGAAGCCAAGAAGTCCGCAGATCTCTTCGTAAAAGCCGAGAATCTTTTCAAGCGCCTCTTTGCTGCGGGGGGTAGATACGAAGATATTGATATCCTTTACTGCTTCAAACAGAGTAGCAAGACCGTCAGCGGTATTGAAATCGTCTTCCATTACCTCAATAAAGGTCTCTCTTCTGCCGTCAAGCCTCTTCATAAAGTCAGCTTCTTCGGGAGTGAATTCACCGCCAGATGCATTCTTTAACAGGAAACGGAGGTTTTCCTCACAGTTGTAAAGACGCTGAACGGAAGCCTGAGCCTGGGAAAGGATATCCGCGGAGAAGTTTACCGGGCTCTTATAGTGAGCGGAAAGAATGAAGTAGCGGATAGCGGCGTAGCCGTATTTTTCCGCGGCGTCCCGCACGGTAAAGAAGTTACCAAGGGACTTACTCATTTTCTTGTTATCTACGTTGATAAAGCCGTTGTGGATCCAGAAACGGCAGAATGGTACGCCAAAGGCGCCTTCGGACTGTGCGATCTCATTTTCGTGATGAGGGAAGGTCAGATCCACACCGCCGCAGTGAATATCAATGGTCTTGCCAAGATATTTATCTACCATAGCGGAGCACTCAATGTGCCAACCGGGTCTACCGTTGCCCCAGGGAGATTCCCAGAAGGGTTCGCCGGGCTTCGATGCTTTCCAGAGAGCAAAGTCCAGGGGATCACGCTTGATATCGGAAACGTCGATTCTTGCGCCGCTTTCCAGATCGTCCACGTTCTTGCCGGAAAGAGAGCCGTAGTTCTTGAAAGAACGGGCGGCAAAATAAACGTCGCCCTGGGACTCGTAAGCGTGTCCGTTTTCAATGAGTTTTTCAATGATAGAAATGATGGAATCAATGTTCTCGGTAGCACGGGGATGGAAGGTAGCGGGATTAACGCCAAGACCCTTGGCATCTACAAAATATTCCTCAATATAACGCTCGGCTACTTCCTTCACCGTGGTATTTTCTTCGTTGGCGCGGCGGATCATCTTATCGTCGATATCGGTAAAGTTCTGTACGAAATCTACCTTATTGCCACGGTACTCCAAAAATCTGCGGAGCAGATCAAAGGTTACAAAGCATCTTGCATTACCTACGTGAAAATAGTTGTAAACCGTAGGACCGCAAGCGTACATTCTTACATAATTGTCTTTTTGTCCCAGTTCTTCTTTCTTACCGGACAAATCATTAAACAGTTTCATAAATTCTCCCTTAAGAATTATTTATTGGTATCCAGATAGCTCCAGTAGCTCTTGATATAGTCTACACCGGAAAAGATGGTGAGAATTGTCATAACAACGGTCATGATCCAGGTCAGTACGGGGATCGGCAGGAAAATGGGTTCCAGCATTACCACAACCGCCCAGATACACTGGGAAAAGGTCTTGGCCTTGCCGTACCAGCTGGCGGCAATGACAACGGGATTGGGGCTGGACATTACCACAAGTCTTAAAGAGGTTACCGCAAGTTCACGGAAGATCACAACGGCACCGCTGATAACCAGTGCAATGTGAAGAGCGCCGGTGGGGTGATACATGGGGGAGGAAACGAAGACAAGAATGGCGGAAAACACCAGGAACTTGTCTGCCAGGGGATCCATAAACTTACCGAAATCGGTAATCAGATTATACTTTCTGGCAATTTTTCCGTCTGCAAAGTCCGTAATGGCCGCGGCCGCGAAAATCAAAGCGGCAAGCAGGCGAGAAAGATTCGCACCCCATTCTCCGGGAAACTGAAAGAGCCCGAAAAACAAGAATACGGGAACCATTAAAATTCTGACAATAGTGAGTTTATTGGGTAAATTCATTTTAAAGCCTCTTTTCCGATCAAGTCATAATCCATTGCTTCCTGGATCTGTACATTTACAAACTGACCCACAGCAATTTCTTTTTTCTCCGAGGAGAAGTACACCGCACCGTCAATTTCCGGGGCGTGGTACTGGGTTCTGCCAAAATACATTTTTACACCGGGATCGTACCCCTCGCACATAACGGGAAGGGTCTTGCCCACAAAAGACGCGTTATATTCTTCTGCAATGGAAAGCTGGGCCTGCATGACAGAATTCAGTCTTCCCTCTCGGGTCTTTTTGGTGGTGCGATTTTCCATGTGGTAAGCGGCGGTTCCCTCTTCTCTGGAATAAAGGAAGGCGCCTAAACGCTGGAAACGGGTTTCCTTTACGAAATTATAAAGGAGGGAAAAATCCTTGTCCTTTTCCCCGGGGAATCCCAGCATTACCGTGGTGCGAATGGCAATATCGGGCATATATTTCCGAAGAAGGCCGATGGCGTTATAAATTGCCTGACTGCCGCCGTGACGGTTCATTTTATTTAGAACATCATCGGAAATATGCTGAATGGGAAGATCAATGTACTTGCAGATATTCTCATATTTTGCCATAACCTGGCAGAGTTCTTCCGTTACCTTATCGGGGTAACAGTACATAAGCCTGATCCATTTGAATCCATATTCATCGCTTGCCAGTTTTTCCAGAAGCTCCGGCAGAGCAAGTCTGCCGTAAAGATCCTTGCCGTACATGGTGGTATCCTGGGCGACGATCACGATCTCACCAGTTCCCATTTCAGAAAGAGTTTTGGCTTCTTTCAAAATATTTTCCATAGGACGGGAACGAAGTTTTCCGCGGATACCGGGAATGGCGCAATAAGAACAAAGGTTATCACAGCCTTCGGAAACGCGAAGGTAAGCAAAACCGTCGTTGATTACAACTCTATCCCCTTCCATCTCCAAAGCAGAGGAAGGAGAGTGACGGAAGAATTTCTCTCCCTTCAAAACCGATTCAATAGCCTCTACGATGGAAACCTCATCTCCCAAGGAAAGGGCGGCGTCTACCTCCGGCAGGCTCTCTTTGATCTCGTCAAAATAGCGCTGTGCCAGACAACCGGTTACGATAATTCCTTTTAAGCTTCTGTTATTCTTCAGCCAGGCAAGATCCAGAATGTTTTCAATGGCCTCTTCCTTGGCGCTTTGAATAAAGGCGCAGGTATTGACGATGACAACGTCGGCGTCAATATCCTCTCCCACAATGGTATATCCCGCCTTTGCTACCCTAGCAAGCATTAATTCACAGTCTACCTGGTTTTTGGGGCAGCCAAGAGAGATAAATCCTACTTTTGCTTGCATATAAATCCTTTCAACGGAAGATTTCGTCCTCTTCTCCCGAAAACTTTGCTACGGCAATTTTTGCAGTACTGTAATCGTATCCGTAGCGAACAAGCGCATCCATCAGTTTTTTTCGTCCGGGAGCGGAAAGAGATTGTTCCTTCGCTCCGCTTTTCTTTTCCAGAAAGTGCAGTGCGCGATTTTCGTAATTCACACTGCGGGAAAGCACCGCATCAATATATTTTGCCGGGAAGTGGTGCTTTACAAGTTCCTGTCGAATTCGCCTGGGACCGTAAAACTTCCCATCCAAAATGCGGACAAAATTCTTCAGATACCGCTTATCATCCAAAAAACCGTTTTCCCTTAAAAGAGCCACCGTTCTCTCCGCAATCTCCGGAGAGAAGAAAGCGCTTCTGCGCGTATCGGTTAGATACAGGATCATTTCCTTTTCCGTAAGATCCCCGATCCCAAGTCTGCCAAGGGCCCTTTTCACAGGATAAGACAGCTGACTTGGTATTTCCATTAGCGAAGACCGCGCTTACGGAGAAGAGCGTTGATCTTCTCGTGGGGGTCAAGCAGTGCCGCTACTGACAGATTATGATTGAGCGCGGCAATAATATACGCTAAGTACTTGGAAACGTCTACTTCGTGGAACCAAGGCTTTGCACGGGTTGCATCGCTAATATAGGTAAGGTTGGTGCCGAAAATGCCGCTAAGCACACCGTCGTTATAAGCCTTATCCAGCTTTTCATAACCGGCAGTAAAGATAGCGTAAGTAGCGTAAACGAAGACGCGGTTTGCGCCACGCTTCTTCATTTCGTAAGCGATGTCCAGAACGGAGTCACCGGAAGCGATGATATCGTCGGCAATGAATACGTCCTTGCCTTCCATGGATTCGCCCAGATACTCATGGGCAACGATGGGGTTTCTGCCTTCTACAACGCGGGAATAATCTCTTCTCTTGTAGAACATACCCATATTCACGCCCAGAACGGAAGCGTAGTACATATTACGGTTAATAGCGCCTTCGTCGGGGCTGACTACCATAAAGTTATCTTTGCAGGGGGCAAGCTCGGGATAATCGCGGAACAGCGCCTTGATTACCTGGTAGTAAGGCATAAAGTTATCAAAGCCCATCAGCGGAACGGCGTTCTGCACTCTGGGGTCGTGAGCGTCGAAGGTCACAAGGTTTTCTACGCCCATCGTCTGCATTTCCTGGAGTGCGTATGCGCAGTCCAGAGATTCGCGGTAACTTCTTCTATGCTGTCTGCCGCCGTAAAGCATGGGCATAATTACGTTCAGACGGTTGGTTCTGCCGCTGGATGCCTGAATGATTCTCTTCAGGTCCTGATAGTGGTCGTCAGAACTCATACGGTTCTCTTCGCCGAACATTTTATAACGGACGTTATAGTTTCCTACGTCTACCATAACAAAAAGATCGTCACCGCGAACGGAATCGTAAATAATACCCTTGGCTTCACCGGAGGTGAAACGGGGGCACTCTGCGGGCAAAAGGAACGTATCGTAATTATCCCAGCCGGCTTTCTTTGCCCAGGATACCAGGTAGTAGTCTACCTTCTTTGCAAGTTCGCTGGCGCCTTCCAGGCTAATGATCTTTAAGGGGGCTACTCTGTCCTGCTCCTTAAAAACATCTTCTGCTGTGATCTTCTGTCCCGGCATTGTAATCATAGAATCTTATCCATCCTTTTCATAAAGTTTCGAAATTTTAAAGTAATTTTATTAGTCCAGATCGTCAAGGCCCAGATCGTCGTCATCCTCATCGGAATCAAAGAGGAATTCACCGGAAACCTTTTCTTCTGCACCGGTCTGGGAAAGAGCAACTGCCTTCTCGGCAATCTCTTCTGCCACTTCGGGATTTTCCTTCAAGAAGATGCGTACGTTTTCCTTGCCCTGGCCAAGTCTTTCGCCGTTATAAGAGAACCAGCTACCGCTCTTCTGAATCACGTCAAACTTCAGAGCGATCTCGATGATCTCACTTTCGCGGGAGATTCCCTGGCCGTAAAGAATATCAAATTCAGCTACCTTGAAAGGAGGTGCAACTTTATTCTTTGCGATCTTGCACTTAATGTGGTTACCTACCACTTCGCCTTTTTCCTTCAGCTGTTCCCCTCTGCGCACGTCAATACGAACGGAGGAGTAGAAACGGAGGGCACGGCCGCCGGTAGTAACCTCGGGGTTGCCGTACATAACGCCCACCTTCTCACGAAGCTGGTTGATAAAGATAAAAGCACACTGGCTCTTGGCAATGGCGCCGGCGATCTTACGAAGTGCCTGGCTCATCAGTCTTGCCTGAACGCCTACGGAAGACTGACCCATTTCGCCTTCCAGTTCACTGCGGGGTACCAGAGCCGCAACGGAGTCTACTACAATTACGTCAATAGCGTCGGTACGGACCAGTGCTTCTGCAATTTCAAGGGCCTGCTCACCGCTATCGGGCTGGGATACCAAAAGGTTATCAATATCCACGCCCAAGGCTTTTGCGTAAACAGGGTCAAGAGCGTGCTCTGCATCAATAAAAGCGGCGGTGCCGCCGGTCTTCTGAGCAGAAGCGATCACCTGCAGGGCAACGGTAGTTTTACCGGAGGATTCCGGTCCATAGATCTCAATAATACGTCCGCGGGGAACACCGCCGATGCCGAGAGCTAAGTCCAAGGACAAAGAGCCGGTAGAAATGGCGCTGACGTTCATCACGGAATTTTCACCCAGTTTCATAATGGAGCCTTTGCCGAATTTCTTCTCGATCTGGCCCATTGCGGTCTGGATGGCTTTCAATTTTCCTTCCTGTGCGGAATCGGCTTTATCGCCTTTTGCTTTTGCAGTTTTTTCTAATTTTGCCATTGCAAATTCCTCCAAAAAAATCAATCCATACAGTTATACTACATTATAACACAAGCCCCGCCTTCTTGCAAGTCATTTTTTGCCGAAGGCAGGGCTTTTTTTGATTTTTCTGACGGATTTTTTACCGGGCAAAAAATCCCCGGTCCAGTCCCGCCGGATCCTTGTAAAATTCATACTCCATTCCCGCTTTTAAAAGCAGGGGCTCAATGGTTTTTTTCTGCTCTGATCCCATCTCACAAAGAATAGGCGTGCCGGTTTCTTTGGAAAGCAAAATGAGCTCTTTATAAAACAAAAGTCCGTCCTCTCCTCCGAAAAGTGCCATTTCCGGTTCGTTTTTTACGTTTTCCGGGATTTCGCTCATTTCTTTTTCCGTTAAATAGGGGGGATTGGAAACAATAAGAGAGGGCTTTTTCTCTACTACTTCCCTTTTGGCTGCCGTTGATAAAACGTCCAGTTTTATCACTTCACTGCGGTTTTCCAGCTGCAATTTTTCCCGGTTTTCTCTGCTCTGTCTTAAGGCATCTTCAGATAGATCGTATAGATTTACCCGCACGTCTTCCCTCTTTTTCAAAAGGGAAAGGCCTACGCACCCGCTACCGCAGCAGAAATCGAAAACAAGACTATTTTCCGGCGCGTATTTTGCCGCAAATTCCACCAGGCACTCCGTTTCCGGTCTGGGAATGAGAACGCCGGGTGAAACGGAAAACAAAAGTCCGCAAAAATACTGATTTCCCAGATAATACTGAAGGGGCTGGCCGGATAAAAGGCTGTCAAGTTCCCCGCGCATTTTATCCTCTTGATCTTTCGATAAAGCAAGTCCCGGGGTTTCCAAAGGGGCGAAACGGGAAAATCCGTTTTTCTCCAAAATAGCGGAAATAAGCGCTTTTTCTGTGAAAAAGCGCTCTCCGTTTCGTTCTTTATATTCTTTTTTTACAAGGAGTGAAAACTCTTTTACTGTCATTGAATATCCTCTTGGGAAGACTCTGTTTCTGCCTTTTCTTCTGCCTTTTCTTCTTCCTCTTTTTCCTCCGGATTTCCGGCAATACCCAGGAATACTTCTTCTTCCGGAAATTCTTCCGGCAAAGCGGACTTCAGGGCAACGATGGCAACCTCGATCATATCGTCAGTAGGCTCTTTGGTGGTAATGCGCTGAATCCAGAGGCCGGGTGCGGTAACAAAGCGGATAAAGGCGTTATCGTGGCGTCCGGCAAAGCGGATGATCTCATAACCAAGTCCCATGGTAATGGGAAGAAGGAGAAGTTTTATGAGAAGATAAAGATAAGTATTTTCCCTGGTTGTGGGGAAAAGATAGCCGATGAGAATACCGATAAGAATTCCCACGAACATCATCAGAATCATAAAACTGGTGCCGCATCTGGGGTGAAAACGCTTTTGTTTTCTGACGTTTTCCATGTTCAGTTCCAATCCCGCTTCATAACAGAAAATACTCTTATGCTCCGCGCCGTGATACATAAAGGT
>JAZNRO010000121.1:0-8708 GCA_045590715.1 Eubacteriales bacterium
CCCCTCACGTGGCGTGGGCACCCGTGGAGACCCGCAAACGGCTCTGGGGGATCCTTTGTGATAATCTCCAAGCCTTTCAAGCAGGCAAAACCCAAAACAGCGTCCTCTGAAATCGTTCATATTGTAGCCAAAAAGCCTTCGTATCATAAAGAAAAAAAGGAGAACTATTATGACATTTTCCAAGAAAAAACCGATTTTGATCGCCGTGATCGCCTTCATTGCCCTTGCGCTGATTTTCGTTTTGGCCAATTGCTTTACCATCGTACAAGCCGGTCACACGGGCGTGGTGCTGACGCTGGGGAAAGTGAGCACGGGCGTGCTGCAGGAGGGCTTCCATTTGAAGGCTCCCTTCGTGCAGGAGGTGGTACAGATCGACAACCGCATCACCAAGCTGGAGGTGGATACCGAGGCCTTTTCCAAGGACCTGCAGACCGTTTCCACCACCCTTGCCATCAACTACCGAGTAGACGCGGCGAAGAGCTACAGCCTTTATAAAAACATCGGCAGAAACTATGAAAGCGTACTGGTGACCCCTGCGGTCAACGAGGTATTGAAGGCTATTACCAGCCAGTATACGGCGGAAGAGAGCGTAACCAACCGTGCTATCATTTCCGACGGCCTTGTTTCCGGGCTCAATGAAAAACTCAATGAAACCGGTCTTTACGTAACGGACGTAAACATCTTAAACTTTGATTTTTCCGAAGCTTTTATTACTGCCATTGAAGAAAAGCAGGTAGCACAGCAGAAGCTTCTGAAGGCGGAAACGGAAAAGCAGACTGCCATTACCAACGCCCAGGCAGAGGCGGAGACCATCCGTATCAAGGCCCAGGCCCAGGCAGAAGCAAACCAGATCATCAGCCAGTCTTTAAATGAATACGTGATCGAAAACAAGAAGATCGAAAAGTGGGACGGAAAACTTCCCCAGGTACAAGGAAACGCAGATCCCCTCATTACCTTGGAATAATAAAGAAAAGCAGGTAGGAAACTACCTGCTTTTTTTGATTTTTGTTGTTTGTTTTTAAAGTATAGTTTTTCTTTGCTTACTTTCTTTTTTCGAAAAAGAAAGTAAGGGAAGGTATTCTTCCCAGCGGCACTGACGGATGGGCATGACAGGATGGACCGGATCCCGGAACACAAGGACCAGGGCAGGGCGGATCCCGTTGTGATCGGGGGTAAAGTAAAAATGGGAAAGTTTTCCTTCCCGGATCAGTTTCCTGGCGGTGGCGTGATAAGAAAAATAGGCCATATTTTACTCCTTTCAAGGATATTTTTCTGTTTTTCGGGAGATACTATGCAAAAAAAGGAGAGCTTTTTATGATTGAAAAAGATACCATCCGCCTTCTTCGGGAATGTGACGCCGGGGTAAAAATGGGCGTTGAATCCATTGACGACGTGAGAGAATACGTGCGGGATGAGAGATTTCGCGATCTTCTCATTACCTGCAAAAGGGAGCACGAAACCTTAGAGCGTGAGATCCGTGCGGAACTGAACCGCTTTTCCGACGACGGCAAGGAGCCCAATCCCATTGCGGAGACCATGAGCAAAATGAAAACGGAATTTAAGCTTCGCATGAAGGAAGAGGATGAAACCATTGCGGATCTGATGACCGACGGCTGTAATATGGGCGTAAAAAGTCTGAATAAGTATTTGAATAAATACAAGGCCGCCGAAGAAAAGGCCAAGGACATTGCAAAGCGCCTGATCAATCTGGAAGAAAAACTGGCGGTAGATATCCGCATTTATTTGTAAGAAACAGAAAAAAGCACCCGAGGGTGCTTTTTTTCTTTTCCCCCGGGGAAGAAAGGTTGACGAAAAAGGGGAATGGGACTATAATGAATAGTAGATATTTTTTTGAAAGGAGCACCGAATGAAGCAGAAGAAAGACAGCGTTTACCGCCGGTCCTTTGCCAGGATCGATCTTTCCAATTTGGAATACAATTTTGATCTTCTGTCCTCTTTTATCCCTGCCGGTACCAAGAAAATGGCAGTGGTCAAGGCAGACGCCTACGGTCACGGGGCAGTACCCGTGGCAAAGACTCTTCATGAGAAGGCGGACTATTTCGGTGTAGCCTGTATTGAAGAAGCCCTGGATCTAAGACAGGGCGGGATCAAAAAACCGATCTTGATCTTATCCTATACCCACCCCAGCCAGTTTGAAGATCTGATCCGGGAGGATCTTACCGCTACGGTCTATTCCTTCTCCGACGGCAAGATGCTGGGTGATAAGGCACAGGCCATGGGCAAAAAGGCAAAGGTCCATTTTGCCGTGGATACGGGTATGGGCCGAATCGGATTCATCCCCGGCAAAGAAGCCGTAGAAGAGATCGCATCTCTTTCCCGGCATCCCGGACTTTGCGCAGAAGGCATTTTCAGCCATTACGCCTTGGCAGACGCGCCCACTCCCGAAGTTTCTCAAAAGCAAAGGGAAGCTTTCGACGGCTTTTTAAAGGATCTTTCGGAAAAGGGTGTAAACTTTGCCATCCGTCATATTTCCAATTCCGCCGGCACCATGTATCTTGATAGCGCCTATGATATGTGTAGGTTCGGTATTGCCATGTACGGTCTTCACCCTTCCGACGAGCGCCTGCCCGATTCTTTTGATCTGCGCCCGGCCATGGAAGTGGTAAGCCATGTGGTACATACAAAGACCGTACCTGCCGGAACGCCCATTGGCTACGGACATATTTATACTACGCCCAGCGAAAAAAGAATTGCCACCGTTTCCATCGGATATGCCGACGGTTTTAACCGGAATCTGACCGGAAAAGGGGAAGTGCTGATTCGGGGAAAGAGGGCAAAGCTTGTGGGAAAAGTCTGTATGGACCAGATCATGGTAGATATTACGGACATTCCCGAAGTAGAAGTAGCAGACGAGGCCGTGGTCCTTGGCAGAAGCGGAGAGGAAGAGATCACTGCCGAGTATCTTGGCAGTCTTTCCGATTCCTTCCACTACGAAGTGATCTGCACCTATCTTCCCAGAGTAGGAAGAATTTATATAAAATCCGGCAAAGAAATTGAAATTTAATAAAAAAAGAAAAAAAGAAAAATGAGAAGCATTTTGCTTCTCATTTTTTTGCTTATACGTCTAGTTCCAGAAGAACGGGGCAGTGGTCACTGCCTTCGATCTGGGAAAGAATTTTGCTATCTACGATTTTTTCATTCAGATCCCGGGACAGAACGAAATAGTCGATTCTCCAGCCAACGTTTCTCTCTCTTGCCCGCATCCGATAGCTCCACCAGGAGTAGGCGTCGGTCTTGTCCGGGTAAAGGTAGCGGAAGGAGTCGGTAAAGCCGGCCTCCAGAAGGCGGGAGAATTTTTCTCTTTCCTCGTTGGAAAAACCGGGGTTTCCCACGTTGGTCTTGGGGTTTTTCAGGTCAATTTCATTGTGGGCAACGTTTAGATCCCCGCAGAGGATCACGCTTTTCTCTTTTGCCAAATGGGAAAGATAGGCCCGAAGGTCGTCTTCATATTCCATACGGTAGTCAAGGCGCCGAAGGCCGTCCTGGGCGTTGGGAGTATAGGAATTGACCAGATAAAAGGAGTCCGTTTCCACGGTGATAAGGCGTCCCTCGTCACTGTATTTTCCGTCGATCCCGTAGAAAACGTTTTTCGGTTTTTCCTTGCAGAAGGTGACGGTGCCGGAATAGCCCTTTTTATCGGCACTGTTCCAGAACTGGTAATAGCCGGGGGTAGGCACTTCTGCCTGGCCTTCCTGCATCTTGCTTTCCTGGATACAGAAAAAATCCGGGCTTTCTTTTGTAAAAAAGTCTAAAAATCCTTTGTTCATACAGGCTCTCAGCCCGTTTACGTTCCAAGAGATAAATTTCATATAAAACCTCCAAGGTTCTTTCAAATATTATATCTTTTCGGCGAAAAAAAGTCAACGGCAGATCTTTTTCTGACAAAATTCTCCTTTTCCTTTTGTTAGGATATGGATAGGAATTGAGAAAGGAAAAGGAAGATGAAACTGATCACAGCGCAGAAAGAAAAAGATCTGATCGCCCGTATTTCCGGAGATATCGACCATCACAGCGCCCCGGCAATCCGAGAGGAGATCGACGGACTACTACTGGAATTAAAACCGGAAAGACTGCTTCTGGATCTTTCGGAAACGGATTTTATGGACTCCTCGGGACTGGGGCTGATCCTGGGCCGCAAAAGAAAGACCGAAGAGATCGGCGCAAGGCTGGTTTTAATCAATCCCACGGAAGGGTGCAAAAAGATCCTGCGCCTTGCGGGAATGGAAGATCAGATCGAGATGAAATATTTGTGAGGAAGAGAAAATGAGAGAGATACAGAATTTTGCCCGGGTGCGATTTCCGGCCATTTCGGAAAATGAAAGCTTTGCCAGAGTGGTGACCGCCGGGTTTTTGATGCACCTTTCCGCCACGCCCGCTATACTTGCGGATATTAAAACGGTGGTCAGCGAAGCGGTGACCAATGCCATCGTGCACGGCTATCGGGGTGAGACGGACGAGAGAAAAAAGCAGGTGCTACTGGAACTTTGCTTTTATAAAGACAGGACCCTTCAGATCCGGGTAACGGATAAAGGAAGGGGAATTGAAAGCGTGGAAAAGGCCATGGAGCCGTTTTTTACCACCGATAAAGAAGGGGAGCGAAGCGGAATGGGACTTCCCATTATCCGCGCTTTTTGTGACAGCGTGCGCATCAGTACCCGGCCGGGATATACCAGAATCACCATGAAAAAGAAGATCTGATGAACCCTTACATCAACGATAATGACACCCTTCTACTTGCCAAAAACGGGGATAAAGAGGCCATGGAGCAGGTGATTCTTTCCAATATGGGCCTAGTCAAAAGCATCGCCCAGCGGTTTTTGGGCCGAGGGGCGGAGTGGGAGGACCTGGTACAGATCGGCACCGTTGGTATGATCAAAGCCGTAAAGGGGTTTGATGCGGAAAAGGGCTGTCAATTTACTACTTACGCCGTGCCTCTCATTATGGGAGAGATCAAGCGGTTTTTACGGGACGATGGCTGGATCAAGGTAAGCCGTGAGACCAAAAGCGATGCGGCCAGAATCTTTCGTTTTACGGAGGAATACGAAAAAAGAGAGGGGAAAAGCCCCACCATGGAAGAGATCTGCTCGGCCCTCTCTCTTTCGGAAGAAAAGGCAGTTTTGGCACTGGAATCCGCCCGTCCTGCCCTTTCTCTTTACGAAGAGGATGAAAATACCGGCTTTAGCGTAGAAAAGATGATAGGGGAAGACCATATGGAAGAGGTAGCCAATAAGATCGCGCTAAGAGAGGCGGTCAGTGCTCTTCCGCCGGACGAGAAGAAACTGATCCTGCTTCGCTATTATAAATCTATGACCCAGCAGCAGACCGCAAAGGTCCTGGGGCTGAGCCAGGTAAAGGTGAGCCGGGAGGAAAAGAGAATTTTGAAAAAGATGCGGGAGAGTTTATCTGCTTCCTAGTGAAAATGTCTGCGAAAAAGCAGGCATTTTTTTCTTGACATTTATTTTTATTTGTTTTATAATCAAAGAAGATTTTTGAAAGGAGACGGCAGTATGAAGAAGTATACTCGATTTTATTATTTTACTGAAGCGGACTGCCTGCGCTCCGGAAGATAAATTTTGTTTTCCAAGTTCAGATCGTCCGCATTTTGTGTTTCCCTTTTTGGAAATGACAAAGGTGCGGATTTTTTTATTGGAAAAAAGGAGAAAAGAAAATATGAATGAGAAAATGCTGGCCCTGGGCAAACAGAGCTCGGTGATCCGTGCTTTGTCGGAATACGGTACCAAAAGAAAAAATGAGATCGGTGCGGAAAACGTATACGATTTTTCCCTGGGCAATCCCAGTATCCCTGCCCCCGATTCCGTAAAGGAAGCCATCCTTTCCTTGGCAGAGGAGATGGACCCTTGCCTGCTTCACGGCTACACTGCTTCTCCCGGCGATATCAAGGTGCGCACTGCTATTGCGAACTCTTATAAGGAGAGATTCGGCTTTGAGGCAAAAGGGGAGCTTATTTATATGACCTGCGGCGCCGCCGCATCTCTTACCACCGCGTTTCACGCTCTGTTAAGCGAAGGGGAAGAGGTGGTAGTTCCCGCGCCCTTTTTCCCGGAATACCGGGTGTTTGTAGAAAAGGCGGGCGGCGTTTTAAAGCCGGTACTCTGTCACCAGCCTTCTTTCCAATTGGATCTTGAAAAAATGGAAGAGGCCATTACGGAAAAGACCCGTGTGGTACTGTTAAACTCTCCCAATAACCCTACCGGCGCTGTTTATACGGAAGAAAGTCTGAAAAGCCTTTCTGAAATGCTAGAAAGAAAAGAAAAGGAACTGGGCACAAAGATCTATCTTCTGGCAGACGAGCCCTATCGGGAGCTTTTCTACGGCAAGGGAAACGTTCCTTTCCTTCCCAGCCTTTACCCCAGAACCCTTGTTGCTTATTCTTTCAGTAAATCCCTCTCCCTTCCCGGAGAGCGTATCGGATACCTTTTGGTTTCTCCTCGGTTTGAAGAAGCGGGGGAAGTGTTCCGGGCCATTTGCGGCGCGGGAAGAAGCCTTGGCTTTGTATGTGCCCCCAGTATGTGGCAGAAGGTCATCGAAAAATGTCTGGGTCAGACTTCCGACGTGGAAGAATACCGGAAAAACTGTGCCCTTCTTTCCACCGCTTTAACGCAGATGGGCTACGTGGTAACACCCCCTGAAGGCGCTTTTTACCTTTTTGTAAAAGCACCGGACGGAGATGCGGCCGCTATGAGCGAAAAAGCCAAGAAGTACGAGCTTCTCCTTGTTCCCAGTGATTCTTTCGGGGTGCCGGGCTTTGTACGCATCGCTTACTGCGTTGGCAGAAAGACCATTGAAGATTCTCTTCCGGCTTTTAGGAAATTGATGGAGGAATACCAGTAATGGACGAAAAAAAGCTTTTGTCATCAAGAGAGAATATCAATCAAATCGATCAGGAAATGGCCCGTCTTTTTGAAGCGAGAATGAAAGCAGTAGAAGAGGTGGCCCTTTATAAAAAAGAAGTGGGTATGCCCATTTTTGACCCCAAAAGGGAGGAAGAAGTTCTTTCCCGTGGGGCAGAACGGATCGGAGAAGAAAATTTAAAAGGGTATTACACCACTTTCCTTCGCTCTGTGATGGAGGTATCCAAATCCTATCAGTCCCGTCTGATGGAGGGAATGCGCGTGGCCTTTGCCGGGGTATCCGGCGCTTTTGCCCAGATCGCGGCACAGAAGATTTTCCCCTCTGCCAAAACCGTAGGCTACGGTGATTTTGAGGGAGCCTATCGGGCGGTAGAAGAAGGAGAGTGCGACGTTTGTGTTCTGCCACTGGAGAATTCTACCGGCGGTGACGTGGGCGTGGTGATGGACCTTTCTTTCTTCGGCGCTCTTTCCATCAGCGGAATTTACGACGTGGAAGTAAAGCAGAATCTCATTGCCAAAAAGGGCACGAAAAAAGAAGATATCCGCTGTGTGATCAGCCATCCCCAGGCCCTTGCCCAGTGCGCTCCTTATTTGAAGAAAATGGGGGTAGAGCAAAAAGAGGCTTCTACGACGGCCGAGGCGGCCCGTATGGTAGCGGAAAGCAGTGATATGACCCTGGCGGCCATCGGAAGTCTTGAGGCGGCATCCGGCTTTGGTCTGCAGGTACTGGAAAGCCAGATCCAGGAAAAGGGCGGGAATACCACCCGCTTTGCGGTATTTACCCGCACGCCTGCCCTTTTAAAGGATGCAGACGGGCAGTTTGTCATGCTCTTTACCGTAAAGAATGAAGCCGGCGCTTTGGCAAAGGCGGTTTCTACCATCGGTAAAAACGGCATCAATTTGCGGGCGATCAAGTCAAGACCTACGAAAAAACTTTCTTTTGAATATTACTTCTTCTGCGAGGGAGAGGGAAATCTTGGGGGCTCGGAGGGCAAAAAGATGCTTTCCGCCTTAAAAGAAAACTGTATGGACGTAAAGGTTCTGGGAACCTTTGAGAAAGAAACCTTACTGTCTTAAGGAGATTTTTATGATCCTTTCTGTTAAAAGTGAAAAGGGCACTTACCCGGTACATATTACCCCCGGCGGTCTTTCTACGGTGAAAGAGATTTTTGACCTTGAGAGAAAGTGCCTTATTCTGACGGATGAAAATATTCCCAAAGAATACGTGGATACGCTTACAAAAAATATCAAAGAGCCTTCTCTTTTCGTTTTAAAGCCCGGAGAAGATTCCAAGACGCTTAAGAGCCTTCAGGAGATCGTTTCCTTTATGCTGGAAGAAGGCTTTGACCGTAAAAGTGCCGTGGTGGCTCTTGGCGGCGGTGTGGTAGGAGATCTTGGCGGGTTTGTGGCTGCCACCTTCCAGCGGGGAATTGATTTTTATAATATCCCCACTACCGTTCTGTCCCAGGTGGATTCTTCCATCGGCGGAAAAGTGGCGGTAAATTTAAAGGGCTATAAAAATATGATCGGGGCTTTTTATCCCCCCAAGGGCGTTTTGGTGGATACAAACACCTTAAAAACGCTGCCTGAAAGACAGATCGCAAACGGCCTTAGTGAATCGGTGAAAATGGCACTGACCTTTGATAAAGACCTCTTTTCCCTTTTTGAAAAGGAAGATGCAACAGAGAAACTGAATGAAATCATTGCAAGAAGCCTTTCTCTGAAAAAGAGAGTGGTGGAAGAAGACGAAAAAGAAAGCGGTCTTCGCAGGGTCTTAAATTTCGGACACACCCTGGGACACGCCATTGAGAAGCA
>JAZNRO010000122.1:0-15840 GCA_045590715.1 Eubacteriales bacterium
TATCGTGGCGTCCGGCAAAGCGGATGATCTCATAACCAAGTCCCATGGTAATGGGAAGGAGCACAAGTTTGATGAGAAGATAAAGATAGGTATTTTCCCTAGTTGCAGGGAAAAAATAGCCGATAAGAATACCGATAAGAATTCCCACGAACATCATCAGAATCATAAAACTGGTACCGCATCTGGGGTGAAACCGCTTTTGTTTTCTGACGTTTTCCACGCTTAATTCCAGACCTGCTTCATAACAGAAAATACTCTTATGCTCCGCGCCGTGATACATAAAGGTACGGCGGATATCCTTCATCAGAGATACAAGGGATACATAGCCTAGGAAAATGGCAATACGAAGCACACCCTCTACTACTTTGCGAAGGATCTCGTGAGAAATGAGAGAAGAAAGGAAAGCGGGCAGGGCGATAAAAAGACCTGCGCCCAAAAGTACACCCAGCACCATTCCCACGCCCATTACGATAGCGGTAAGGCTTTTTCCGAAAGTACGGGTCAGCCATTTTTCAAACTTGGTTTCCTCTTCGATTTCCAGTGCCTCTGCGGCAAATTCCAAAGTAGAAAAGGAAAGAGTCATACTTTCAATAAAGCTGATAAATCCGCGGATCACGGGCAGCTTTAAAAAGAAATTTTTCTTTTTGATCTCGTTTAGATGGCGGTCACGGATAATGGTGCCGTCCGCCTTCCGCACGGCAGTGGTATAGCTTTCGGGACCGCGCATCATAATGCCTTCCAGCACCGCCTGTCCCCCGACTTTTCCCACTCTTTTATTTTTTTCTTTTTCCATTTCAATATCCTTATCTGAATTTCAGTGCCTTTGCCATGGCCTCGGCTTCTTCCAGGTGAGTTTCAAAAGCCTCGGTCTTGGCGGTATAAAGCATCGTATAAATATAGCCGTTAAAGGAGATGAACCAGGCGCGGAACGAGTAGGATTCACCGGAGAAAGTGGCACTGAAATTTACCGCAAGGGCGTCGCATCCGTCGATCTTTAAGGTGCTTCTCTTCAGGCTCTGGTCCTGGTTGCGCTCGGTTTCAAGGTTATTAAAATTATCCTGGAATTTTACAAAATAATACTTTTCCGCATAGTCCAGCAAGGTAGGATACTGAGCAGAAGCGGTAAAAGCAGTAATGCTCACATTGGAAAAGTCCGTTTCCGATACGAAGGCGCTGGTCATGCCGGCGTCATTGCGGTCCAGGGTCCAGTTAGAGGGATAGAAAAAGTAATAATCGGTATTTTCATTTCCTGCAAGGCTAAAACCGGAGGGGATCTCCACGCCGTCTCCCTCGTCCTTCTTTCCGCAGGCGCAAAGAGGCAAAAGCATCAAAAGGGACAAAAGGAAACATACGATACGAACACTTTTTTTCATTTTCATTCTCCTATTTAAATTAGCTCTGATATGATTTCATTGGATACAAAAAAGCCTTCTTTGGTAAGAGCAAAGCCGTCTTTCGTCCTTTTTGTAAGGCCGTGTTTTTCCCAAAGGGTCATTTTTTCTTTGATCTTTTCTATTTGTTCCGTCGGGGCAAGCATGGAAAGTTTTTCAAAAGAAAGTCCTTTTTTCTGGCGCAGGGACAGCATAATATATTCTTCCAAAAGATCTTCCTTTGTTCGCTCTTCCGGGTCGGAATGGCGGGTCAGAGAATCTTTGGCCTTAAGGTAGCCGTCCAGTCCTTCCGGAACGCAAAAACGCTTGTTTTCAAAAAGAGAGTGAGCGCCGGGGCCAAAGCCCAGGTACGCTCCGCCTTCCCAGTACACCTGATTGTGCCTGGATTCAAAGCCGGGCAAAGCGGCGTTTGAGATCTCGTAATGGCAAAAGCCCTTTTCCTCCAGAAAAGAAATGGCGGAAAAATACATTTTGCGCAAAATTTCGTCATCGGGGATCTGATCCAGCTTTTCATAAAGAGGCACGTTTTCCGACAGGGTCAAAAGATAGAAGGACAGGTGCTTTGGCGAAAGAGAAAGAGCCTTCTTTACGCTTTCCAAAAAGTCCTCTACCCTCTGCCCCGGAAGGCCGTACATCAGGTCAAGGTTAATATTATCAAAGCCTACGGCTCGCGCTCTTTCCACCGCATTTTTTACGTCTTCATAGCGGTGAAGTCTTCCTAAAAGCAAAAGTTCTTCATCCCGGGCAGACTGCATACCGAAGCTGATCCGGTTTGCCCCTTCCCGGTAAAAGGCCGAGAGCACTTCTTCCGAGGCTGATTCCGGGTTCATTTCCACGGTGATCTCCGCATCGGGAGAAATGCGATAGGCTTTACGAAGTGCGGAAAATATTTCCTTGATTCCCTTGGGAGAAAGAAGACTGGGGGTGCCGCCGCCGAAATACACGGTGCGCACCTTGTAGTCCCTTGCCTTTTCAGAAAAAGCCAAAAGATCACGGACAAGGGCCTTTTCAAAAAGGCCGATCTTCTCCGGGCATATAACGGAATAAAAATCACAATAACGGCACTTCCCCTTGCAAAAAGGGACGTGCAAATAAAGACTTAGATCATTCATCCAGTTTCAGCACTGCCATAAAGGCTTCCTGGGGAACCTCAACGGAGCCCAGAGAACGCATCTTCTTCTTGCCTTCCTTCTGCTTTTCAAGCAGTTTCTTCTTACGGGTAATATCACCGCCGTAACACTTGGCAAGAACGTCTTTTCTCATTGCCTTCACCGTTTCTCTGGCAATGACTCTGCCGCCGATGGCGGCCTGGACGGGAATTTCAAAAAGCTGCCGAGGAATATTCTCCTTCAGCTTTTCCACGATCCTTCTGGCTCTGGCATAGGCCTTGTCACTGTGTACGATAAAGGACAGGGCATCTACCACGTCGCCGTTTAATAAAATATCCAGCTTCACAAGTTTCGAAGGAACGTATTCCGTATCACTGTAATCAAAGGAAGCGTAGCCTTTGCTTCGGGATTTTAATGCATCGAAAAAGTCATAGACGATTTCGTTTAAGGGAAGCTTGTAATGAAGCTCGGTGCGGGTGGGGGTAATATACTTCATATCCAAAAATTCGCCTCTGCGGTCCTGGCAAAGGTCCATAATACCGCCTACGTACTCGACGGGGGTAATGATGCTGGCGTGTACCACCGGCTCGAAAGCGATATCAATATTCTCCACCGCCGGGTAGTTGGTGGGGTTATCGATCATAAGGGTGGTGCCGTCGTGCATCTGAAGTTTATAAATTACACTGGGAGCGGTGGTAATAAGATCCAGATTGAATTCTCTCTCCAGTCTTTCCTGAATCACTTCCATGTGCAAAAGGCCTAAAAATCCACAGCGGAAGCCAAAGCCCAGTGCGGCACTGGTTTCCGGCTCGAAGGAAAGGGCCGCGTCGTTCAAACGCAGTTTTTCCAGGGCTTCCCGCAGGTCATTGTATCTTGCGCCGTCTGCGGGATAGATACCGGAAAATACCACGGAAAGCGCTTCTTTAAAACCGTCGAAGGGCTTTTCGGTGGGATTATCTGCAAGGGTAATGGTATCCCCTACTCTGGTCTGTTCCAGGGACTTAATGGAAGCGGTAAGATAGCCTACCTGACCGGAAGTTAAGGTGTCGCAAGGAGCAAGACCGAAGGTCTTCATAGTACCTACTTCCGTCACGTCAAATTCTGCGCCGGTATTCATCATACGGATCCGGTCCCCTTTGGAAAGGGTGCCTTCAAACAGGCGGAAATAAACGATAATGCCTTTATAAGCGTCGTAAAAAGAGTCAAAGATCAAGGCTTTGCAGGGACGGTGGGAAACGTCCTCCGGTCCGGGGATATATTCCACGATCCCCTCCAAAACTTCCTCAATATTCAAACCGGTTTTGGCAGATACGCAGGGGGCGTAGTCTGCGGGAATACCGATCACGTCTTCAATTTCATTTTTCACTTTTTCCGGATCGGCAGCAGGAAGATCCACCTTGTTGATGACCGGGAACAGTTCCAGATCGTGATCCACCGCAAGATAAGCGTTGGCAAGCGTCTGGGCCTGGATTCCCTGGGTAGCGTCCACCACCAGAATTGCCCCTTCGCAGGCGCGAAGAGATCTGGAAACCTCGTAGTTAAAGTCTACGTGGCCGGGGGTATCAATTAGATTAAATTCATAAGTATTGCCGTCTTTGGCCTTGTAATCCAAGGTAACGGCACGGGCTTTGATGGTAATGCCACGTTCCTTTTCCAGCTCCATATCGTCCAGAACCTGGGCTTCCATTTCCCTTTTCTCTACGCTTCCGGTCTTTTCCAGAATGCAGTCGGCAAGGGTACTTTTGCCGTGGTCAATATGGGCGATAATACAAAAATTGCGAATGTTTTTCTTCATCTTTTAGTCCCGATCCGATAATTTAATTCCTCTGCGATTTTCTCTTTCAAGATCACGCTTTAATGCGCTCTCTCTTTTATCATACAGTTTTTTACCGCGGCAAACGCCAACCTCTACCTTTACCCTTCCCCTTTTGAAATAAAGGGATAAGGGAATGAGGGTATATCCGTCCCTCTCTGCCATGGCCCGCAGTTTCATAATTTCTTTTTTATGCATGAGTAGCCGCCGGGTACGGAGAGGATCCCGGTTAAAGATATTTCCTTTTTCATAGGGGCTGATATGAATGCCCTTGGCAAACAGTTCCCCATCGGAAATGGTAAGATAGGAGTCCTTTAAATTGACCGTTCCCTGACGGATGGATTTCACTTCCGTACCGAACAGTTCAATACCCGCTTCAAACTTTTCTTCCACAAAATAATCGTGAAAGGCCTTTCGGTTAGAAGCGGCGGTTTTTACGCTGTCATTCTTCTGCATCGTGTTCTTCTTTCAAAATAGCCTCGGCTCTTTGAGTCGGAAGGGCCGAAACGTGTTTTAACTTTCTTTGGATCTGCCTGGTGCGTACGCCTACCAAAGCATCCAGACCGCGATTTGCCTGGTCGATCTTTGCCTGGGCGTCCCGAAGGGCCGTTTCAAATTTATCAAACTCAGTACGAACGGCGCTGAGCACCTCCCACACTTCGCTGGATCGCTTCTGAATAGCAAGGGTACGGAATCCCGTCTGCAAGGAATTGAGCAGTGCCGCCATGGTAGTGGGCCCTGCGATATTCACCTTATAGCTGCGCTGAAGCACTTCCACCATACCCATTTTCACCACTTCTGCGTAAAGGCCTTCCGTGGGAAGAAACATAATGGCAAAATCGGTGGTATGAGGGGGAGAAACGTATTTGGAATGAATATCTTTGGCAAAAGCCTTGATCCGGCTTTCCAGAACGTTTTTCTGTGCTTTTACCAGTTCCGGATCGGCGGCGTCATAAGCATCTTGCAGGTTCACGTAAGCATCCAGAGGGAATTTAGAGTCAATGGGAAGGTATACCACCTCATCCCCGTCACCGGGCAAACGGATGGCAAATTCTACCCGGTTAGCAGAGCCGGGAACGGTAGCCACATTGGATTCAAACTGCTCCGGAGATAAGATCTCTTCCAAAATAGAATTAAGCTGAATTTCTCCTAAAATACCGCGGGTCTTAACGTTGGATAAAACCTTTTTCAGATCGCCCACGCCACTGGCCAAGGTCTGCATTTCACCCAGTCCCTGATAGACCTGCTGAAGCCGTTCACTTACTTCCTTGAAAGAACGGCTGATCCGTTCCTCCAGGGCAGTCTGCAATTTTTCTTCTACGCTTTGGCGGATCTCGCCAAGGCTTTTTTCATTGCCCTGGCGCAGTTCGGAAAGTTTTCCGTCTACGGTTTCCCGCAGTGCCTGGGCGTTTTTCTCCTGGAAGGCGTTCATTTGGGACATTCTCTCATCCAGTGCTTTTACCGATGCATTGAGATGCTGGCTCAATTCCGCAATGCGCTTATCCTGCTGGGTAAACACTTCCGTCTGGGAAGCGCGCATAGAACGGGAAAAACTTTCCAGGGATCTGGCATTTTCCTCGCTGATCTCTCTGCGGGTGGCCTGAAGGCTGCGCTCCAGACGCTCACCGATACGGTCAAGATCTTCCCTTCCCGCGGCAGTGCTTTCTTTTTTCTTTGAAACGGTGATTAAAGTAAAAAGAGAAACAAGGGCGGAGATGGCGGAAATTGCAATCACCAGAATAAGAGTTAAACGTTCCAAATCAAAATCCTTTCTCAGTCAATACTGGTTCCGTTTTCTTTGGCTGCCTTCAGCTTTGCCGCGTTGGCAAGGTGCTGTGCTTCGGTATCGGCGAAAATAATAGAGCCGTCCGTATCGGAAATGAAGTAATAATGGGAATTTGTTTCCGGATAAAGAGTGGCCTGGATGGCTTCCCAGCCGGGATTGGAAATAGCGGAAGGAGGAAGACCGGCGTTGCGGTAAGTATTATAAGGGCTATCCACCTCAAGATCCTTATAGCTTAGTTCCTCTTTTCTCTCTTCCAGACAGTACTGCACGGTGGCGTCAGACTGCAGGCGCTTCATATTATTGGACTTCAGTCGGTTATAGAATACGCCGGCAATGGGATAAAAGTCGGAAATGAATTTTCCTTCCTTCTGGACGATGGACGCCAGGGTCACTACCTGGTCCAGATTCATCCCCAGCTCCTCAAGTCTTAAATAATAATCTTCTTCAAAATGCGCTTCAAAGGCCGCTAAGAGTTTATCTACGATGGCAACCTCGCTGGAGTCCGTGTAGAATTCATAGGTATCCGGGAACAAATACCCTTCCAGACGGTATTTTCTCTTATCGGAAAGCTTGATGGCATCCAGCTTATCCATGAAGACGTAGTCGTAATCAAAGTTGTTGATAGCTTCCACAAAGCCCGCTCTGGTGCCCATTCCGTTAGAAAGGAACAGATCGATGGTTTCATCCACCGTATAGCCTTCGGGAATGGTAAGAGTAATGATCTTTCTGGTCTTGCGGTCTTTGATCTTGGATACGATCTGGTCGTAATTTAAGGTGCTGGAGATTTCGTGGTCACCCGGTTTAAAGGTGAGAGCGTTTTCGGAATCTCTGTTTTTAAAATTGATGTAAAAGCGGAAAACGGAAGGATACTCAATGAGATCCTTTTCTTTCAGAAGATTGGAAACCTCGGAAACGGTAGCGTTTTCCGGAATGGTAATGGTAGCTACCACCTCGTCCTTTACCAGGGCAAAAATATCATTGGCCCAGCGAATACCCACAAAGGACAAAATAGCGGAAATGCCTACTACCACGGCAATGTAAATTAAGGCAATGGTAGCTGTATAACCCATAGAAGCACGAACGGATTTCTTTTCTTCCGGGGTCATAGGTCTTTTCACTGCCGGCTTTTTCGCTTTTTCTTTCTTCTCTCCGGAAGTCTTTTTCAAAGAAGAATAGGCTTTTTTTACGGCACTTCCCGCGTCCTTCAGGCCCGCAGAAAGCTTTTCCGCGGAAAAGGAAGATACTGCCTTTTCCGTTTTGCTTTTCACGGAAAGACCTTTTACACCGGAGGCAGGAATTTTTCTGGTTTGAGCGGCTTTTACCGCTACGGTTTTTTTAGGAACAGCTTTTTTTGCCGCACCGGAAGAAACCGTCTTTCCGGCAGAAGCACCGGAAGGGGCAGTTTCCTTTTTAGGCGCAAGGATCTCCTTGGGTTCTTCTTTCTTTTTGGGAGAAACCAAGATATCCAGGGTATTTTCTTTTTTGTCCGGTTTCGGAGTGTTATTTTCGCTCATAAGCTCACCTCTTTTACTACGTCAGACACAAGGCAAATAAAAATCACAACACAAACTAGGAAGGACGGAGATAAAAAGATCTCCTTCAGTTTTACAAGAAGACGGGATTTTTCATCCTTTTCCACTTCTTCTTCCCGCTCCATTTTTGCCTTTTCCACTTCTCTTCTTAAAAGTTCCTTTTTGCTGTGCAGAAGTTCTTCATAAGCGCGGTCCTGATAGATTCCTTCCAGTCCCGAGAACATAAACACGAACAAAAGAAGAAAGAGGCCAATCAAAAGATAAGGCAAAATGGGGCTTTTTCCAACTTGTCTTAAATACTCTACCACCGCCGGGCGTAAATACATATGAGAAAAGCCGGTGGCGATATGAATGAGAATGGCGGGAACAATGGACTGGGATGCCAGGGTGATAACCGAGAACACCACGCCCATAAATACGTAATAGAAAAAGTTTTCCAGGGACAGATGAAGCATGGCAAACATCAGACTGGATGTGGCGATACTCAGCGCCGTACCGTAAAAGCGGTACTCAGAAAGAAGAATTCCGCGAAATAGCACTTCTTCAAAAACCGCCGGCAGGATGATATTGCAAAGAATCATCAAAAAGCGATTTGCCCCCTCCATGGGGATATAGATTGCGCTGGGGGTTTCCACCATAGCGGAATCGAAGAAAAACAGGCCCATATACCGAAGCAGAATACTGCCCACAAAGAAGATCAAGGTCATGATCGTGATAAAGGGCATTTTCTGGGGTCCTACGGGATGAATTTTAAGAGATGCGGCAAGGTCTGTTCCCCGCACTTTCAGATAGAAAGCCAAGGGCAGTAAATACACCACAAGCTGAATGATGGTAGAGGAAAGAAATACATCTACCGCAAGAGAAGAAATGAGAGAAAAGATCACGGTAGAAAGGCCTGCCAGGGCCAAAACCACGCCGAATAAAATGGGCGCATAGATATTTGCTTTCAGTTTCAATTTTCGCCCTCCCTGTAGCACATGGTACGGGCAAGGTCCCGGGCAACCTCTTCCCCTTTCAGTAAAGACAGAAGATGAAGACCGAAATCAAAGGCAGTGCCCGCGCCCCGGGAAGTTAAAACGTTGCCGGAGAAGACCGTAGGAGATTCTAAATGCTTTGCGGCAAAAAGTTCCTCTTCCATACCGGGAAAGCAAGTAGCCTCTTTGTCTTTTAAAAGGCCGAGAGCACCGAAAACGGTGGGCGCAGCGCAAATAGCGGCAAGGATTTTCCCCTTTGCTGCATGCTCTAAAATCCTCTTTTCCAGCTCTTTGCAGTTTTTCAAATTCAGCGTACCGGGCATTCCACCGGGAAGGAGGATCACCTCTTCTTCGCCGGAAAGTTCATTTAAAGTAAGATCGGCATAAAAAGGAATCTGATGGGCACCGGTAACCAGGCGAGAGGAAGTAATACTGCAGGTGCGCACGTCTACACCGCCCCTTTTTAAAATATCAATGGGCGTTACTGCTTCGATCTCTTCAAAACCCTCTGCCAAAAATACCGTTACCATTTTATTCCTCACAAAATCAAATCTAAAACTTTTTGATATACCTTTTCACCGATTTCTTCGATGGTGAACATTTCGCCCTGTTCATCTACACAGGAAAGCTGCTGCCATCCCCACTTTTCCGCACAGGTGCGGGCAGCCAGCGCCGCTTTTTTTAAATGTTCACGGTTTTCGTGAATATCCTTTTTCTCTCCTCTGTGGTCAATGAGCTGAAGGCTCTTTTCCACGGGAACCTTTAAAAGCAGGGTAAGATCAGGACTGGGAAGACCCAGCTTTACAAATTCAAAGTCATAAAGCCAGTCAAGAAAAGCCTGGTGCTCCGATTCGGGGAGCTTGGTCAATTGATGAATGGCGTTGGCAGTGGTATAGCGATTGGCGATGATAATAGCACCGTCCTCATAATCCTTCTGCCAGTTCAAACGGAAAGAAGCAAAGCGGTCTACGGCAAAAAAAGTAGAGGCCGCATAGGAATTCACCGATTCCGGATCCGTTCCGAAATCACCGCCCAGATACATTTTTACCGGGCTGCAAGCGGGACTGTCATAATCGGGAAAGGATACCAGGCGGACCTTTTTTCCTTCCTTCAAAAGTCTATTATAAAGCAGGGTGGACTGGGTATTTTTTCCGCTTCCGTCCAGTCCGTCAATTACAATGAGTTTACCCATCTTCTTCTCCGTTTCTTTTTTATGCTTCTTCGTACATATCCACAAGTTTTCTTACGGCCTTGTAAAGATCCTTTACTGCGCCAAATACCTCTTCTTCGGGAACGTCCACACAGTACCTGTCACACTCTAGCGTAAAATAGCCCTTATAACCAATATCCTTCAGTGCCTTTACGATAGGCACAAAATCAATATTCATAGAAAAAGGAATCTGGTGAGAGTCATGCAGTTTATCATTATCGTGAATATGAAGTGCCTGAAGATGCTCTCCCAGAGCGTGGATCATTTCTACCGCCGTGGTATCCGATCCTTTCATTTCCGCGTGTCCGATATCAAGGCAGGCTACCAAAAAATCGTCGTTTACGGCATTTAAATGATCCAAAAAGCTTTTGGGAGTAGCGCAGGCGGCAAAGGTGGAATGGCCTTTTTCCGTACTCCAATCCCACATATTCTCCGTAGCGATCTTTACGCCACACTCTTTGGCAAAGGGCAAAAGAGTATGGTACATTTCAGCGTTTTCCTCGGGAGAATACCTTGCCATAGGATGAATTATACAGATCTTTCCACCCGCTTCCGCCGTACACTCAATGGCTTTCATTAAGTACGGCCGAACCTGGGGAGGATCCGTGGGAAAGGGTGCGTGAGACTGATTGCAAACAATTCCATTATCATCGGCAACACGGCGAAGCTTTCTAGCAAAGGAAAGATAATTTTCCGAGGCCAGGGGATGACTGTTTTCTAAAAGCTCACCCAATTTTCTTTGATACCGACACATCGTGGTCATAGAAAAATCCCATGCATCAAAGCCGGCTTTTGCTACGTATTCTATGGCCTTCTCTTCTGAAACGATTTTAGAAATACTGCCAATCTCAGTAGAAACTTTCATATTCTCTCCTCAAAAAACACAAGGCAATTTTTTCTGTGCAAAGTTACACAGACCTAATCAAATTTATTATATCATACAAAATTAAAAATCACAAGATAAAATGTAATTTTCTCCCATAAAAAAAGCGCTTTCCCCTCTTGCAACAAAAGATAAAAAAAGGTATACTGGCAAAAGCACATACATACCATAAAACGAGGTGACAAAAATGAACGTTGTATTATTAAACGGCTCTCCCCACAAGGATGGCTGTACTGCAAGAGCGCTGAAGGAAATCGCGGATACTTTAGAAAAAGAAGGCATCGAAACCCGGACTCTTTGGCTGGGAAATGAAGCCACCTACGGCTGCCGGGGCTGTATGGCCTGCGTAAAGCTGGGTCACTGTGTACTGGGTGACAAGGTGGCGGAATTTGCCCCCTATTTTGAGAAGGCCGACGGCATCGTCATCGGTTCTCCCGTCCACTACGCCGCCGCCAGCGGTAGCGTTACCGCCTTTTTGGACCGCCTTTTTTACTCCACCGGAAAAAGGCTCTCCGGCAAGGTAGCCTGCGCCATTACCTCCTCCCGCAGAGGCGGTGCCAGTGCGGCTATGGATCAATTGAATAAGTACTTTACCATCTCTTCTATGCCCATCGTTTCCGGTCAATACTGGAATATGGTCCACGGACAAAATCCAATGCAAGTGGAAGAAGACGGCGAAGGACTTCAAACCATGCGAAGCCTTGGCAAAAATATGGCTTGGCTTTTAAAATGCATCGAAGTGGGCAAAGAAAAAGGAATTGATTTCCCGGAAAAAGAAACGCCCATCCGCACCAATTTCATCCGATAAAAAGGAATCAAAAAACGCAGGATATCCTGCGTTTTTTTGTATATAGGGGGAAAGAAAAGGAAAAAATCAAAGTAAGCTTCATTTTTGAAAGGAGAGAGATACAATGAGAGAAAAAATGCGGTATGCCATTCTGGACGTTTTACTTCCCCTTTTGTTCCTTATGGTTTTGTACAAACTTCTGGAAAAAGTACTCTTTCTTATTTTCCCCATTTTTCTTGCCTGGCTCATTTCGGAAGGCATCCGAAAAAGCCTGGACCGATTAAAACCTCTTTCCCCACTGGCCAAGAGAATTCTTACGGTTCTGGTGCTTTTGATCTTTTTTTCTTTTCTCTCCCTTATCACCGTATTATTTGCGGAACGCCTGGTTCACTACACCACAAACTTTGCCGGATACCTTTCCGAAAATCTTGACCGCATTACCGAATTTTGCAAAGGAAAGATCCGTACCATTGAAAAAATGGCTTCCTCTCTTTTAAGGCGGGATATGGAAAACAGCATTACCTTATATCTACCGGAAATGTTCCGCAAGATACTGAAAAAATTTCTGGAAGTCCTTCCTTCTCTTTTAGGGGGCTTTCTCTCTTTTCTTCCTAAATTTTTCATTTCCCTCTTGGTTTTTCTTTTAAGCTGCTATTACTTTTCCTGCGACTGGCAACGGATCTCTTCCTTCTTATCTAAAAAAATTTCCTCGGAAAAGAGCGAGGCTATCAGCCGAGGAAAAAAACAGTTTTTTCTTTCTTTAAAGCAATTTGTAAAAGCTTATCTGATTTTGTTTCTCATTAGTTTTTCCCAACTGTTTTTGGGAATGGTACTGCTGAAGGTTCCCGGCGCTCTCGGCATTGCACTGGTCATTGCTCTTGTTGACTTACTGCCGGTACTGGGCTGTGGCACGGTACTCATCCCTTGGTCCCTCTTTTCCTTTTTCAGCGGGAATACGGGCCTTGGTACCGGCCTTTTGATCCTTCACTTTATCATTCTTTTGGTGCATCAGTTGGCAGAGCCCAAGGTAATCGGCTCTTCCATCGGCCTTCATCCCCTTTTATCTTTGATCCTGGTACTACTGGGGCTTCACCTTTTCGGTCTCTGGGGGATGATACTTTTTCCCCTTTCTGCCGCCTGCCTTATTCACCTAAAAAAAGACCCCGCAGAAAAAAAGGAATAGGAAAAGCCACTTCCCTTTCCTTATCAGCATAAAAAAAGATCTCCCTTTTAGGAGATCTTTTTACTTTTTTAATTAAACTCTTTCAACCTTGCCGCTTCTCAAGCAGTGAGCGCAAACGTAAACGCGGGTGTGAGATCCGTTCACAACGGCTCTAACTCTCTTTACGTTGGGCTTCCAAGCATGGTTGGTTCTTCTGTGGGAGTGGGATACTCTCTGACCGAAAGTAACGCCCTTTCCGCAAATTTCACACTTTGCCATATTGATTTACCTCCAAATGCGCCTTGAGCGCCGATCTCTAAAATTTCTACTGATTAATTCTCAGAAGTTGCTTCTTTGGTTACAACTTCCTGGGTTTCAGCCTCGTCATGATCATGATCTTCATGAGTTTCTACCTGAGTCTGGCCGGAAGAGCCGGAATCAGTTACTTCATTGTCACTGATGATACCCTGGAATACGTATACCAAAAGTACCAGAATAACAAAAATAATCGCAACGATGGTAGTAGCTTTGGACAGGACACGATCAATGGTCTTACCCTTGGTTTTGCCGAAAAACGTTTCGGCACCGCCGGCGATAGTGCCGGACAGTCTGTTATCTTTTCCGCTCTGCATCAAAACAGCAACTACCAAAAAGATAGCAAGCAGAATCATAACAGAACAAAGAATCGTAATCAATACTTCCATGTTTCTACTCCTTCGGCAGAATTAGTCGCTGATGTAGGGAAGGATTGCGATCTGACGAGCGCGCTTGATTGCGGTGGTCAGTTCTCTCTGATGCTTTGCACAGGTACCGGTAACTCTTCTGGGAAGGATCTTGGAGCGCTCGGAAACGAACTTGCGAAGTTTAGCAGCGTCCTTATAATCGATCTGGGTTACTTTTTCAGCGCAGAAAGCGCATACTTTTTTCTTTCTCTTGGGTCTGAATGCTTTTTGTTCTTTATCCATTTTAGTATTTCCTCCGTATATCAAAAATTAAAAGGGAAGGTCGTCGTCAGTGCTCATTTCTTCAAAAGCGACATCCTTCGGGCTTGCTCCGTAGGGAGCGGGAGTTGCACCTGCGAGAGTGCCGTCACCCTTCTTTTCAACGAACTGAGCTTCTTCTGCTACCACCTCGGTAACATATCTCTTCTGTCCGTTCTGATCGGTCCAGGTACGTGTCTGGAGAGATCCGACGATGAGAATGCTCTTTCCCTTCTGAAAATACTTGGTGATAAACTCTGCGGTGTTGCGCCATGCCACTACGTTGATAAAATCAACCTGCTGTGCGTTATCCGCACTCTTAGAAGAAAATCTTCTGGAAACGGCAAGGCTGAAAGACGTAACGGAAATTCCGTTCTGAGTCTGTTTCAGTTCCGGGTCGGCAGTTAAATTACCGATCAGGATGACTTTGTTAAAAGATGCCATCTTCTTGTACCTTACGCGTCAAGACGGATGGTCATAGAGCGAAGGATACCTTCGGTAATTGCAAAGCGTCTTTCAAGCTCTACGGGGAAATCACGGTCTGCAGTGTACTGCATAACAACATAGTAACCGTCATTTACGTCATCGATGGGATAAGCAAGTCTCTTCTTGCCCCATTCATCAATGTTTTCTACGGTAGCGTTTTTCTCGATTCTAGCCTTGAATTTGGCAACGAGTTCCTGAACTTTCTCTTCGCCAAGCTCGGTATTTACGATGAAAACCGTTTCGTATTTGCCCTTCAGTTTTTCCATTATGTTTACCTCCTTTTGGACATTCGGCCTCCCGCAAAACGGGAAGCAAGAAGTACGGCATAAAAAGATTTACCGTAACACAATCATAGATTATACACAATCCAGCATTCTTTGTCAAGTAAAGCGGGAAAGTTTTCCCTTTGTTCATTTTTGCAAAAAGAAAAAGAGACAAGTGCTTGTCTCTTTTGATCTTTTACTTATAAAAACGGTGACCCTCGATCTCGCAAACGGCCTGTCTTGTCATATCAAACCAGTTTTCTTCGCCCACAAGATAAGGATTGCAGAAATAAAGCGCACCCTGGGAATAGTCGGGACAATAACCGGAAAGCACGTAGTCCACGGCTTCCACGGTAGAGGGATCGGGCTGCCAGGTTCCCCAACCTTCATAATTTACCATAGGGTCAAACTGACCGGGAGCCAAAATAACCTCTTTTACGGTAAAGGGGAATTTCGCACCCTGTACCCGATTTAAAATAACCTGGGTAATGAGCGCCTTGTGAGGGAGAGAGCCGCTTCTAGTTTCGTGCTCCACGCAGTAAAGAAGAAGAGCGTACTCTTCCGGGCTAACGGTAGCAGTTACAGCAAAGTTTGGCAGGGACTGGCTGGTAGCCAATACCAAGTGAGAAGAAGAGTCTCTCTTTTCACTTTGAGAAAGACCGAATACACGGCTTTGGAAAGAAGCCTTGTTTACGGTAAATACGTCGCTGGCCTTTGCCATAAGATCTTCTTGAGCAGGGATCGGTGCAGTTTTGGTTCCTTCCGCATTTTTTCTCGCTTCTCCGGAACTTACCTCTTCCGCAAAGACGGGCGTCTTATAAAAAGCGGGCATTACCGGTGCAGGAATGCTGGTGATCAGGAAGGCCAAAACCAAAATCAGGCTTGCTGAAATTACGGATACCGATCCGGAAAGCTCGGCAAGTTTTTTTGTCATAGATACTCCTGTTTTCATCATTTTTGAACGGATTTCAAAAACCGAGGGTGATTATAGGCAGTTTTTTTGCCATTGTCAACATTGTTCCCAGTTTTTTAAAAAATAAGCAATATTTTGTTCATTTTTTATTTTTTTGCCTTTTTTTTGATATAATCGGAGCGTTTTTTCAAAACCCTTCATTTAATAATATATATATAATACTATGAAGCCGAAGAAAGCTTTTGCTTTTTCCGGCTTCATTGTTTACAATTTGTTCACTTTTTCATTTCCAGGATTGTAACGCCTCCGTCCCCTTCTCCGTATAGGCCAAGACGGAAGGAACGAATGCGGGGATCCTTCTTAAAATAGCGCCAAAGTCCGGCTTTCAAAGCGCCGGTTCCCTTGCCGTGGATCACCGTAACGGACTCATATCCGGTAAGCACCACGTCGTCCAGATATTTATCTACCACAAACCAAGCATCGTCGGTAACAAGACCTCTTACATCTACGCTGTTTGAGGTATGATTTCGGGGGGAGGAAGTGACGCTTCC
>JAZNRO010000123.1:0-6150 GCA_045590715.1 Eubacteriales bacterium
TAAGGAGATCTTTATATGAAAAAATATGAAAAACGACTCCTTTTGGCAAGCGGAATTGCCGCCTTCGGCGCCGCCGCTTTTGCCATCTCCTCTTATTTCTTTACGAAAAAGATGGTGGAAATTGCATTAAAGCGAGACGCGGTGCAAGATACTCCCGATATGAAAAAATCCAAAGACCAGCTTCGTGGCTATGAGGATTCCTCCGAGTTTCTGGAAATGATAGAAAAGGGCAAGGCCTTTCTTTACAGCGCCGATACCAAAGAGGTTTCTATAGAAGCCGATGACGGCACACTGCTTATGGGCCATCTTCTCCCTTGTGAAAATGAAAAAAGGCTGATTATTGCTATGCACGGTTGGCGCTCCTCCTGGGTACAGGATTTCGGCGCCATTGCAAAATTCTGGCATAAAAACGGTTGCTCGGTGCTCTTCTGCGAACAGAGGGGTCAGGGACTTTCCGGCGGAGATTATATGGGCTTTGGTCTGATGGAGCGCTACGACTGTGCCAAATGGGTTTCTTTTGCCAGAGAAGAAGGTTTTACCTGTCCCATTTACCTTGCGGGACTTTCTATGGGCGCCGCTACGGTACTGATGGCCGCAAATCTCGGTATTGAAGATGAGGTGGCGGGTATTATGGCAGACTGCGCTTACACCTCTCCTCACGCCATCTGGAAGCACGTAGTGGAAAACAATCTGCGCCTTTCCTACGGGCTCTTTGGCAGAATTGCCGATGATATGTGCCGGAAAAAGATCCAGGTAGGATCCAAAGACTTTTCCACGGTAGACGCCATGCTGGAAAACAAGATCCCCACCCTCTTTATCCACGGCTCCGACGACCACTTCGTTCCCGTAGAAATGACCTACGAAAACTACAAGGCCTGCGCTTCGGAAAAGAAGCTTCTCATCGTTCCCGGAGCGGATCACGGAATGTGCTATTTTCAGAATAAGGAAGAATATGAAAAGGTCATGCTGGACTTTTTTCATACGTTTGATAAAGCCTAAACCAAAGGACGGATATCATTTTTTAAAAAAGATGATATCCGTTTTTTCTCTTTGAAAAAGAAGGGGGAAAAATGCAGAAAAAGGAAGAGAAATTATCCCCTTTTACCTTGATTTTTCCGAAAATTGGTGCTACAATAAAAATTAGGAATGTATTCTTTCTTTTTTTCTAAAAAAAGAAAGAAAATTTGCCCCATTTTTCATTTGAAAAAAAGCAGAATTTAATTTAATCTACGGAGGCTTACGCCATGTCATCTACCCCCTTTTGCACCCGCTTTGCACCTTCCCCTACCGGATATATGCATATCGGAAATCTGCGCACCGCGCTGTACGCTTATCTCCTTTCCAAATCCGAGGGCGGAAAGTTCATTGTGAGAATTGAAGATACGGACCAGGAGCGCTTGGTAGAAGGTGCCGTAGATGTGATCCTTGATACCTTAAAGACCACCGGCCTGGATTACGACGAAGGCCCTGTGGTAGGCGGTGATCACGGCCCGTATATTCAGAGTGAACGAAAAGGCATTTACAAAGAGTATGCCGAGAAGCTTGTCAAAGAAGGACACGCTTATTACTGCTTCTGCACCCAGGAAAGACTTGCCCAGATGCACGATGAAAACGGTATCGGCGGTTACGACCGTCACTGCCGCGACCTTTCCCCTAAAGAAATTCAGGAGCGCCTTGACAGAGGCGAGCCTTACGTGATCCGTCAGAAAATGCCTCTTTCCGGCACCACAAGTTATCACGACGAAGTATTCGGCGATATCGTGATGGAAAACCAGGAAATGCAGGATCAGATCCTTTTGAAGACCGACGGATTCCCCACCTACAATTTTGCCCACGTTGTGGACGACCACTTAATGGAGATCACCCACGTAGTAAGAGGCAGTGAATATCTGACCTCTACGCCCAAATACGTTCTCCTTTACGATGCCTTTGGCTGGGAAAGACCCAAGTACGTTCACCTTCCCCTTCTCATGGGCAAGACTGAAGACGGCAAGATCTCCAAGCTTTCCAAGCGTCACGGTGCCATTAGTTTCCAGGACCTGGTAAACATCGGCTATCTGCCCGAGGCCATTACCAACTACATTGCGCTTCTCGGCTGGTGTCCCAAGGATACCAACAGAGAAATGTTTACCCTGGAGGAACTGAAGGAAAGCTTTTCTATGGAAGGCATCAGCAAATCTCCTTCCGTATTTGACTATGAAAAGCTTCGCTGGTTCAACTCCGAGTACATTAAGAAGATGGATCCCAAAGACTTCCATGAAGTAACGGAGAAGAAGCTTAAACCCCTTTGTGGCGATCACATCAATTTAGAAAAACTGATCCCCCTTCTGCACAGCCGTGTTTCCACCCTGGACGAAGTGGTAGAAATGAGCCGGTTCGTGCTGGAAAGACTCCCCATGGAAGGCGATCTTTACACCAATAAGAAAAATAAGACCACCCCGGAATCCTGCCTTGCCATTCTGAAGGAAGTAATGCCCCTTCTTTCCCAGATGGAAACTTGGGAAAACACCGCCCTCTTTGAAGCCTTAAAGGCCTTTGCCCAGGAAAAAGAGATCAAAGCCGGCGCTGTGATGTGGGCCGTACGCATTGCGGTAGCAAGACAGAGCGTTACTCCCGGCGGCGCCACGGAACTGATGGAAGTTCTGGGAAAAGAAGAATCTCTTTCCCGTATGACCCTTGCCATTTCCGAACTGGAAGCGTAAAAAAAGTTTTTTATGAGTTTTTCCCGGGAAAGCAAGCCTTTACGGTTGTAATCCCACAAAAAATTCATTATAATATTACTGTTTGAAAAGCAATTTATACGGAGGAAAAATTATGAAAGCACTGGTGAAAAAATTCCCGGAAAAAGGACTTTGGATGGAGGACGTTCCCGAACCTACTACCGGCTCCGGCGAAGTCAAGATCAAAATACATAAAACCGCGATCTGCGGCACTGACCTTCACATCTATAACTGGGATGCTTGGTCCCAGAAGACCATCAAAACTCCTATGGTAATCGGTCACGAATACGTAGGTGAGATCGTTGAGATCGGCGAAAACGTTCGCGGATTTGAAATCGGCGAGATCGTTTCCGGCGAAGGCCACATCGTTTGCGGCAAGTGCAGAAACTGTCTGTCCGGCAGAGGCCACCTTTGCAAAGAGACCGTTGGCGTTGGTGTAAACCGCGACGGTGCTTTTGCTGAATACCTGGTAATCCCCCAGGAAAACGTTCGCAAATGCGAAAAGAACGTTCCCGAAGAAATGTACGCCATCTTTGATCCCTACGGAAACGCAGTACACACCGCTCTTTCCTTTAACCTGGTTGGCGAAGACGTACTGATCACCGGGGCAGGTCCTATCGGTATTATGGCTGCTTGCGTTGCAAAATACGCCGGCGCCCGTCACGTTGTGATCACCGATATCAACGATGACAGACTGGAGCTTGCCAAGACCCTGGGTATCGAAAACACCGTTAATACCATGAAAGAAGACCTGAAGCCCGTTATGGAAAAACTTCTTATCAAAGAAGGCTTTGACGTAGGTCTTGAAATGTCCGGCAGTGAAATCGCGCTGAACACCATGATCGATCATATGATCCCCGGCGGTAAGATCGCCCTTCTGGGTCTTCTGAAAAGCAACGCGCAGATCGACTGGTCCAAGGTCATCTTCAACGGCCTTATCATCAAGGGTATTTACGGCAGAGAAATGTGTGAGACCTGGTACAAGATGTCTGCTATGATCCAGGGCGGTCTGGATATTTCCAAGATCATCACCCACCGTATGGACGTAAAAGACTATGAAAAAGGCTTTGAAGCAATGAACAGCGGTAAATGCGGTAAAGTCATTCTCGACTGGACCAATTTATAATATTTGGAGGATAACACAATGAAAAGTGCATTGAATTTCTTTAAAGAGACACTCCAGCAGATCGATGCGGAAGGTCTTACCAAAAACGAAAAGATCATTACCTCTCCCCAGAGCGCGAAAGTAAAGCTCTCCGACGGCAGAGAAGTTGTGAATATGTGTGCCAACAACTACCTTGGCCTTTCTGACAACAAGGAAGTAATCGAAGCTGCTAAAGCAAGCTACGACAAATACGGCTACGGTCTTTCTTCCGTACGTTTCATCTGCGGTACGCAGGAACTGCACAAGCAGCTGGAAAAGAAGGTAGCAGAATTTTTAGGAACCGAAGACACCATTCTCTACTCCTCCTGCTTCGATGCAAACGGCGGTCTGTTTGAAACCATTCTGACCGACGCTGACGCTGTTATCAGTGACGAGTTGAACCACGCAAGTATCATCGACGGTATCAGACTTTGCAAAGCAAAGAGATTCCGCTACAAGAACAACGATATGGCAGATCTGAGAGCAAAGCTGGAAGAAGCAAAGGATTGCCGTATTAAGCTGATCGCTACCGACGGTGTATTCTCTATGGACGGCACCGTTGCCGATCTGAAGGGCATCTGCGACCTGGCAGACGAATACGACGCACTGGTTATGGTAGACGATAGCCACGCAGCAGGCTTTATGGGTGATACCGGTAGAGGTACTGCCGAGTACTGCGGCGTTATGGGCAGAGTAGACGTGATCACCGGTACCTTCGGTAAGGCACTGGGCGGTGCTTCCGGCGGATTTACCTCCGGTAGAAAAGAGATCATTGATCTTCTCCGTCAGCGCTCCCGTCCCTATCTGTTCTCCAACACCCTGGCTCCCGCTGTGGCAGCCGGTTCTCTGAAGGTTCTTGAGATCATTGAAAAAGATCTTTCCAGAAGAGAAAAACTCTTCAACAACACCCGTCTTTTCCGTGAAAAGGTAAAAGAAATCGGTCTGGACGTTCTGGACGGTGGCACCCCCATCATCCCCGTTATGCTTTACGACGAGAAAACTGCCGTTGAAATGGCAAGACGTATGATGGAAAAGGGCGTTTACGTAGTAGCATTCTCCTACCCCGTAGTTCCCAAGGGCAAGGCCAGAATCCGTACCCAGCTTTCCGCGGCTCTCAGCGAAGAAGATATCCTTTACATCGCCGACTGCTTCAAACAGGTTAAGCAGGATATGGGCATCTAAGGCCAGAATATGGTTACAGAAGCCGTCATCTTTATTACCGAGATCGTCGGAACCGTTGCCTTCTCCATTTCCGGCGCGCTGATCGCCATTGCAAGTTCCCTGGACCTTTTTGGTGTAGTATTCGTAGGTGGCATTACAGCCGTAGGCGGCGGTATTATCCGGGACCTGATGCTTCATCAGGGAATTCCCAATATTTTTTCCAATCAGCACGTTTTGGTTCTCTCTCTTGTCACTTCCCTGATCGTTTTCATCATCGCGCGGATCTTCGCACGGAAATTTCTTGTGATGCAGGAAAAGATCGATCACATCAATAATATTTTTGATGCTATGGGTCTGGCGGCATTCTCCATCACGGGAATTGAGGTTGCCTGTAATGCAGGATTTTATAACGAAGCGTTTCTTGTGGTATCCATGGGTGTGATCACGGGAGTAGGCGGAGGCGTTCTGCGGGACGTACTGGTAAACCGAAAACCCTACATTTTGGAAAAACATATTTACGCGCTGGTTTCCTTCGCTGCTTGCACACTCTATTACTATTTCAGAAGCAATACTTCTTTTAGAACCTTGAGTGTATTCGTGGTCATTATCTTAACGGTAACTACCCGTCTTCTTGCAGCAAAGTTCCATTGGAAACTACCGAAAATTCATTTCGATTAAAAGAAAAAAGTCCAAAGGCAAATGCCTTTGGACTTTTCTTTTTATTTCTTTTAGATCTTCTTGGTCTTCATATTCTTGGCAACGAAAGTCAGAACAAGAAGAATGACGTACAGACAACCAATTGTAATGAAGATGGAGGGCCAACCGAAAGTATCTTTTACAAAGCCAAAGAGGAAGGCCTGGAGTGCGGCGCCCATATAAACGGCCCAGTCCAGAATGCCGACAACCGTGGAGGAAAACGCACGACCGCCCATGTCGCCTGCGACGGCCCAGATAATACCGGTTACCATGCCCGAAACACCCACGACAAACAGCATAATGGAAGCAACGCTTTGGCTGCCGATAAGCGGGAAGCAGATCATTCCAAAGAACGTAATGATCGAGGCAAGGGCCAGCATGGGTTCGCGCTTCCCATGGAAGAGCTTATCTGTTATAAAGGGAAAAACA
>JAZNRO010000124.1:0-66156 GCA_045590715.1 Eubacteriales bacterium
GCCGAAGGCGATGGTATCACAAATACCGATAGAAGATAAGATGGATACGGCGCTACGGCCGAAGCTTTCCGCAGACAAAGAAGAAAAAGGAAAGGGCAGTTCCAGGACAAGATCTGCCCCGGCAGAAAGAGCGCACTTTGCCCGGCTATATTTTTCCTGCACCGCAAAAGAGCCACGCTGAACGAAATTGCCGCTCATCACACACACGATACCCTTATCCGGAAAGGCTTTTCGCACTTCTTCCAGAAGATAGGCGTGGCCGAAATGCAAGGGATTGAATTCACAAATGATGCCGACGGCTTTTTCCATATTGGCTCCTTTACTTTTTTGATTCTTTATGATATATTGAAAAAAGAAATTTTCGAGGTTAAAAATGAAAGATATCTGGACTTATTTACAGGAAACGAAAAGACCCGTTTTGATCTACGGGATGGGTGACGGCTGTGACAAGATCATGGCCGTTTGCAAAAAGAAAAATATTGCCATCGCCGGTATCTTTGCCAGTGACGAATACGTCCGCGGGCAAGAGGCCTGCGGTTTTCGGGTGACCACTTACAAAGAGGCAAAAGAATCTTTTCCGGATATGATCGCCCTTTTGGCCTTTGGCGTTTTCCGGGAAGATCTGATGGAGAAGATCAAAAAAATTGCCACTGAAACCGAGCTTCTGGCGCCGGACGTTCCCCTATTCGGAGAAAATCTCTTTGACCTTGCATTTTGCAAGGAAAATGAAGAGAAGATCCGAAAAGTATACGATATGCTTTCCGATGACGTCTCCCGCAAGATCTATGAAAATATCATTCTTTATAAGCTTACGGGAAAGATCGGGTATTTGCTGAAAAGTGAAAGCGCGAAGGCAGAAAATCTCACTACACTTCTTCCCTACAAGGCCGGTGATATTTACGCGGATCTTGGGGCTTACGACGGGGATACGGTACTGGAATGGCACAATCTTTTCCCGGATCACGGTAAGATCATCGCTTTCGAGCCTAATCCCAAAACCTTTTTAAAACTTGTAAACAACACGAAAGATATTGAAAATCTTGAAAACCTGCCTTATGCGGCCTGGCACAAAGCAGAAACTCTTACTTTTAACGGAAAAAGCGGCAGAAGTGCCGCGGTTTCGGAAAGTGGCAAAATACAAGTAGAAGCAAGGGCGCTTGGTGAAATTTGTGAGAAGTGCGACTTTATTAAATTTGACGTGGAAGGGGCGGAAAAAGAGGCCATTTTGGGGGCAAAGAATTTAATTCTAAAAGAAAAGCCCTCTCTTTGCATCAGTGCTTATCACCGAAGCGAAGATATTTTTTCTCTTGCCATAGAGGTAAAAGAAATCATGCCGGAATACAAGGTTTATTTAAGGCACAGCCCATACATTCCCGCCTGGGACACCCAATTTTACTTTATTGGCAGATAAAAGGATTTGCACCTTTTGGTGCAAATCCTTTTTTTATAAGGTGACCTCGTCAATATTTTTGGTAAAGGAAGAAATGTAATGAGAAAGGAAAAAGTCCACTTCGGGCATTTTCATTTCCTCTAAGGATGCTTTGTTATAGGTAGCGGCAGAAGAAAACTCTCTGTTTCCTCTCTCCAGTTCCTGCAGACACTTAATATAAGCGCAAAGCTTATCCGCACCTTTGACGATCTTTTTCTCTTCAGGGGTAAGGGTAAGAAGAGACTTGTATTCTTCTGCGGTATCCATATCCAGGAGAGAAAGCATTTTTTCCTGGCTGATGCGCTCAATTTCTTTATAAGATTCTTTGATGCCGTCGTTATAGTACTTGATGGGAGTAGGAAGATCCCCCGTCAGCACCTCATTCATATCGTGAAAAAGGGCGGCGGCAAGGATACGGTTGGGATCAAGATCCTTTCCGAAATGGCGGTTGCCGATGAGGGCAAGGGCGTGAGAGATCACGGCGCACTCCAAGGAATGCTCGCTTAAATTCTCCTGTCTGGTATTATACATCAGCCCCCAACGGGCAATATTTTTCATTTGAAATAAAAGGGCGTAAAAATCACCGTTATTTTTCATATTACAATTCCTTTTCTTCTTTGATCTTTTCTGCGATCTTTGTTAGTTTCTGAAACCTGTGATTCAGGCCGGATTTGGTAATCTCTTCCTCCGAAAAGCGACACAGTTCCACAAGGCTTACTTCCGGCATGGAAAGACGAAGCTTTGCGGCCTTCTGAAGGGGCTCGGAAAGGGTCTCCAAAACGCCCTCCTCTTCCAAAAAGCGGATAGCAGAAATCACGCTTTGGGAACCGTTAATGGCTCTTTTCATATTGGCGTTATCAAAATTCTGTCTGCGGTTGAGATTGGCGCGGATCTCTTTATCAATTCTCAGATCCATCAGATTCAAAGAAAATTTCTGTGCGCCCATCAGGGAAAGCAGATCTTCTATCATGGTGCTTTCCTTTAAGTACAAAATGATTTTGTCCCCTTCTTTTCCCTCTTTCAAAGAGACACCAAAGCCTAAAAGAACTTCGCAAAGTTCCTTTGCGGCTCTTTCATTCTGGGGACGGAAGGCGGCGTGATAACCTTTTTGGGGGTCTAAAATGGTGCCGCAGGAAAGGTAAGCGGCACGAACGTACAAAATGCGACAACGGTCGCAGGAAGAATGAAACGTCTTTTCCGTTTCTTTTAAAACTCGCTCTTTTGCCTCCAACGGAAGGGATAAAATAGCACCCAGACGGTTACCCCGATCTCTTTTCAACACCTTCGCTTCCATATCAAAGGTGCGGATCAAAAGAAAGGCAATCAGTTCCAAAAAAGCTTCCCGATCGGAAGAAAGAACGGTTTTTCCCTCTTCTTCCTTGGCTAAAAACAAAAAGACACTGCGAAGAAAAGAGTGTGCGCAACACTCTTTCCATTTCACTCTTTCTTTTTCACCGAATCCCAGTTCTTCAAAGCTTTTCTCACAGAGAAAGGACTTCACCGAGGATGAGAAGCGTTCCATATCAAAACTCCAGATTTATTCGATTACCCGAACCTCGCACTGAATACAAAGTCCGTTTTTTTCAAAAATGGTTTTCTTTACAAGATCAATTAAAGCGAAAATATCACTGCTTTTGGCGTTATCGTAATTGATTACAAATCCCGCGTGCTTTTCACTGACCATAGCACCGCCCACTCTCTTTCCCTTTAGGCCCGCTTCGTCGATCATCTGAGCGGTAAAATGCCCTTCGCAGCGCTTAAAGGTACTGCCGGCACTGGGGAAATTAAGCGGTTGTTTTTCCCTTCTTCTTTCCATAAAGTCATCCATTTTACTTCGGATCTCTTTCGGATCTCCGGCTATCAGATCAAAGGTAGCGGAAAGAATGATGCCGCCGTTTTTCTGGAAGATGCTTGTTCTGTAACCCATTTCCAGTTTTTCCAGTGGCAAATCTTCTACCTTTCCTTCTTCCGTAAGATAGGTAACAAAAGAAAGCACGTCAGCACATTCTCCGCCGTAGGCACCGGCATTCATAAATACCGCTCCGCCTACCGTACCGGGAATACCGTAAAAGGTTTCCATACCGGAAAGGCCGTTTTTCTGGGCAAAAAGGGAAAGAGCGGTAAAGGATGCACCGCAGTCTGCCGTAATCCGATTTCCTTCCGCTTTTGTTTCGGAAAGACGGGTCAGGGACAAAATAAGACCGTCATAGCCTTCGTCCTTTGCGATCACGTTAGAACCAAAGCCCAATACAAAAAAGGGGATCCGGTTTTCCTTCAGCAAGGGATAGAAAGACACCAGAAATTCTTTTGTATTCGGATAGAGTACCGGAGCGGGACCGCCGGTACGGAAAGTGGTAAGGGCAGAAAGGGGCTGACTTTCCGCAAAGGTATAATCACCGGAGGAAAACTTGCCCTCTGCCTCTCCCCTTTTGAGAAGCGCGCGTACGTTCTCTACTACATTCATACTTATCTCCAAAGAAGCGCGGCACCTACGATGCCGGCATCATTTCCCAGTTCTGCTTTTTTCAGTACCGTTTTTACTTTGCAGTTTCTGGAATACTGTTCTCTCTCTAAAATTTCTCTCACGGGAGCAAGAAGTGCTTCTCCCTCTCCGGACACACCACCGCCTACGCAGAGTACATCCGGCTGAAAAATATTGACTACGTTGGTAAGACCTATTGCCAGATAACGGATAAAGCGGTCAACGACCCGTTTTCCTCCCTCATCGCCTTGACGCTGGGCCTGGAAAGCAGTTCTTGCACCGGCATTTTCTATTTTTCCGTCGCAAAGAGTCCACATCAGACTCTCTTTGCTATTTTCCATTTCTTCCCTTGTCATACGAATAAGAGCCGTAGCGGAACTATACGCTTCGAAGCAGCCTTTTCTACCACAGGAGCAAGGCACCCCGTCTGCTTCGATCACCATATGGCCCATTTCAGCCGTAGCGGGATTACATCCGGATAAAGGCTTGCCCTTGAGGATCACACCGCAGCCTACGCCGGTACCAAGGGTAATGCAGATACAGCTATTCATTCCTTTTCCGGCGCCTACCTCTGCTTCGCCTTTTGCGGCACAGGTGGCGTCGTTTTCAAGACCGACGCGAGAAAGACCGGTACGGGCCTTCAAATCCTCAGCAATGGGAAAATCCACAAAAGCGGGAAGATTACAGGAATACTCTATCACGCCCTTTTCGGTATCGCAAATGCCGGGAGCGGCAATGCCGCAAAAGCCCACTTCTTCTTTCGAAATACCGGAAGCTGAAATAAGGCCCAAAACAAGACTTGCCATATCTGCCATAATAGCAGAAGCCTCTCGCTGAGCGCCGGTTTTGCATTTCTGCTTTAACAAGATATTGCCGTTTTCGTCTACCAGACCTGCGGCAATATTGGTTCCGCCTAAATCAATGCCGATCGAATACATTTTATTCTCCTTTCAGGCTCTTTGTGATTCTTTCTTCCAATTCCTGGGCAGTATTAAAGCCCATTAGTCTTTGGCGCATATTCATCGTAGCGATCTCGATAATGAGCGCAAGGTTTCGGCCGGGACGGACGGGAATGGTAACGGAAGGAATGCGGATACCCATCAGTTCCGTGTATTCCATATCCATACCAAGGCGTTCGTAGAATTTTCCCTGTTCCCAAGGCTCGAGATTGATAATAAGCTCAATTTTTTCCGTATCTTTTACCGCGCCCATACCGAAGAGTCTGCGCACGTCTACCACGCCGATACCACGAAGCTCCACGTAATAACGGATGGTTTCGGGAGCGGAGCCTACCAGGGTAATATCGGAGACCTTTTTGATCTCCACCGCATCGTCCGCGATCAGACGGTGTCCTCTTTTTACAAGGTCAATGGCGGTTTCACTTTTACCTACTCCGCTATCGCCCAGCAGCAGAACGCCTTCGCCGTATACTTCTACCAAAACGCCGTGACGGGTGATTCTTTCCGCCAGGGCAACGTTCAAAGCGGAGATCAGGGCTGACATAAAGTAAGAAGTATCTTTATGGGTGGAGAGGATCGGTACGCCGTAGGTCTTGGCATACTCTAAGGTAATGGGAAGAACCTGTCTTCCGTGACACACCACCACACAGCAGGGCTTCTGGGAAATCAGCGACCAAATGGCTTCGTTTCTTTGTTCTACGGACAAAGACTCCAGGTAGTCGTATTCCGTTTTACCCAAAATCTGAATTCTGTCCGGGTCAAAACATTCGTGAAAACCCGCAAGAAAGAGGCCGGGACGGTTGATCTCCTTATGATAGATCTTTCTATCCCGATGTTCTTCTTCCAGATAAACGGTTTTCAGCTTCAGTTTGTCAATAATCTCGCTAAGCTTAATAAAATACTTCTGTTCAGACATACCGGATCTCCTTTATCTATATATCTTATAAAATTTTATCACAAAAGAAAAACAAATTCAAGGCTTAGCATAAATTCTAAAAAGAAAAAGCAAACTATAAGAAAAAAGGAGTTCAGTGATGAAAAAAATTAAAATCAATCCCAAAGACAGAAAACCCCGTCCGGTATTTGAAACGGGGCCCAGCGATATGATCCGCTTCCCTCCCAGCAAAACCGATCCGGAAGGCTGGTACACCGGTCTTCCCCTGGATTTCAAGGATCGCCCCACGCAGGACGCAGATGATCTGTAAAATAAGCGGCGCACAAATTTTGCGCCGCAATTTGTTTTCTTATAGCTTTGTAAAAAAAATACTTGATTTTTTTAAAAAAGGAGTGATATAATGGAAAAAAGTTCCATAGTATTGAAGGAGGAAACCCCCGTGAAAGAAAACAAATACGCCGGTACTCAGACCGAAAAGAACCTGGAAGCCGCTTTTGCCGGTGAAAGCCAGGCAAGAAACAAGTATACCTACTTTGCATCCGTTGCCAAAAAAGAAGGCTACGAGCAGATCTCCGCTTTGTTTCTGAAAACTGCAGACAATGAAAAAGAACATGCAAAAATGTGGCTGAAGGAACTGAATGGCATCGGCAGCACCGATGAAAATCTGAAGGCCGCTGCAGAAGGCGAAAACTACGAGTGGACCGATATGTACGAAGGCTTTGCCAAGACCGCGGAAGAAGAAGGCTTTACCGATCTTGCCGCAAAATTCCGTCTGGTTGCCGCCGTTGAAAAGCATCACGAAGAGCGCTATCGCAAACTTCTTGAAAACGTAGAAACCGCCGCTGTATTCGAAAAGAGCGAAGTAAAAGTATGGGAATGCCGCAACTGCGGACACATTATGGTAGGTACCAAAGCCCCCGAAATTTGTCCCACCTGCGCTCATCCCAAGGCATTTTTCGAAATTCATCTGGAAAATTATTAATTCCCCTTGTCAATTGTTGACAAAATTCACATTTTCCGATACAATAGAAGTATAAGAGTAAAAGATGCAAGAGAAGTTTGCTCCTTGCATCTTTTCCTTTTCCTAAAAACTTTCATTTCAAAACATACATAAGGAGATTTTTATGCCTTTTTGCATTTTTTCCAACGAGCTAAACAGCCTTATGGGCATTTTAGAAGTTGCTTTCCGCTGTCTGGTAGCCGTTTTGGTAGGTCTTTTCATCGGTATGGAGCGTGCCCGTCACGGCCGTGCCGCCGGTATGCGTACCCACGTTTTGGTATGTCTTGGCTCTGCTATTACCGCTATGACCGGTATTTACGTCAACGAGATCACCGGCGGCGGTGACGTTCTCCGTCTGGCTGCCCAGGTAATCAGCGGCGTAGGTTTCCTTGGTGCCGGTATGATCATCCTGAAAAACGATAATATGATCATGGGTCTTACCACTGCCGCAGGCGTATGGGCTACCTCAACTTTGGGTATTGCCGTAGGCTACGGTTTTTACAGCGGTGCTCTCATCGGCGCATTCCTGTTTTTGGTTGCCTTGATGCTCTTTGCAAAATTTGAGAGAAGAAAGAAAAACACCCTGGTGATCTACGTTGAGATCAGTGATATGGAAAAATTCAATACCTTTATGGAGCAAGTAAAAGCCGCTTGTCCCTGCGAACCCGTATTCCGTGTTTACGCGCCTATTACAAATTGCACGGGACACATTGGAATTGACGTAGTAATGGATCGAAGAAAAGCACTTTCTTACACCGATTTTCTGGAATTTGACGGCGTAGTATTTGCTTACGAGGCGTAAAAGTGGAACAAATCAAAAAGATAAAGCTTTTTCTATTTGATATGGACGGTACCCTATATTTAGGTGACCGTCTTTTCCCTTTTACAAAGGAACTTTTAAATTTTATCCGAAAAAGCGGGAGAGATTATCTCTTTACCACCAACAATTCTTCCAAAAGCACCGGGGACTACGTAAAAAAGCTTCAGAAACTGGGAATTCCTTGCACCGAAGATGACTTCTTTACCTCTTCCCACGCCACCATTGATTATTTAAATGAAAACCATAAGGGAAAGACCCTATACGTTTGCGGTACGGCTTCTTTCAAAGAGCAACTTTCGTCTGCCGGCTTTTCTCTTACGGAAAAGAGAGAAGAAACAGAATGCATCGTAATGGGATTTGATACGGAGCTAAATTTCAAGAAGCTTTCCGACGTAAGTAGGATGCTTTGCGAAAATCCTTCTCTTCCCTATATTGCCACAAATCCGGATCTTGTATGTCCCACGGAATTCGGCAGTGTTCCGGACTGCGGCAGTGTTTGTGAAATGATCTTCAACGCCACCGGCAAAAGACCCGTGGTCATCGGAAAGCCCGACAAAAGAATGATGCTCCTTGCGGCTCAAAAAAAGGGCGCGCCGAAAGAGGAATGCGCCGTTGTGGGCGACCACATCTACACCGATATTAAAAGCGGCCTGAACGCCGGTATTTTCTCCATTCTCGTTATGAGCGGAGAAACCACAAAGGAGGTCTTATCCGCATCCAAGGAAAAGCCGGATCTTATTATAAATGATGCCGGCGAACTTATGGGCTTACTGCAATAAAAAAACCACCCCTTTGGGTGGTTTTCTTCCATAGGTTATTTATGAATTTTCATTTTCTTCCGGTACTGAAGCGGGGTCATTTCCATCACCTCGCGAAATACCCGGTTAAAGGTACGGACGGAGGAGAAACCGGAATTTAAGGCAACGTCTGTAATACTGTCGTTTTTCTCCAATAGTTCGCAGGCGCGGTTGACACGGAGAAAAGAAAGAAAATCATGAAAACTGATCTCCATTCTCTTGCGGAACAAATGGGAGATATAATACTTATTTAAGAACAATTCCCGGGATAAAATTTCCAGGGTGATTTCTTCCGTGAAATGCTGGGCGCAATAGGTCAGGATCTTTTGCATACTGTCATAATCCAGCGGATCTTCCTCATACTCAAACAAGGGAAGGATGCGGGATAAAAAAGAAAGAAAATTCCCCATTGCGTGAAGCTTTAAATAAGGATCGCCACTTCTCTTTTTCGTATAAATATCAAAAAGATCTTCTTCCGGATCACCGGAAAGTTTTGCTGACTCAATCACCGGCAAAGAGGGGATCCTACCGGAAAGAAGCTTATTCAGCTGAGGTGTCAGAGCCGCAGAAAAGATCATAACGTAGGCCTTGACCGGCCCTTCTGTCAAATAAGAATGGATCTGATTGGGGAAGGCTAAAAACAGATCTCCCGCTTTCATTTCATATTTTTTTCGGTCGCACTGAGCCTCTACCTTTCCTTCACACACATATACCATTTCCAAATGGTTATGAATGTGAGGAACGGATCCGAGAGAACGGACCTGGCCGATATAATAGGGGTATGTTTTATGCTCTACAAAATAACTCATACTTCTCCTATGCGCAAAAATTGACTATTTTTTTCATCCTTGTGACGAGCATTATACAAGATATTTGTTAAAATGTAAATAGAAAATAAAAATATCTTGGAGGGTATTTTAAAATGGATGAGAAAAAAACTGTAAACGAAACCTTGAAAACTGTTCCCGTAGCCGTTGTAGGATACGGCGGAATGGGAAAATGGCACACCGAACGTTTGGACGAGTGTGAAGGCCTGGAATGTGCCGGTATCGTAGACATCCGCGAAAGCAGATGCAAGCTGGCAGAAGAAAACGGCCGCAGAGTTTACAAGGACCTGGATGAACTCTTAAAGGACGACAGCGTAAAGCTGGTTACCGTTGCTACTCCCAACCACCTGCACAAAGAACTGTGTATCAAACTGATGGAAAACGGTAAAAACGTTATTTGCGAAAAGCCCGTTGCCATGAACTGCGAGGAACTGGACGAAATGATAGAAACCGCAAAGCGCTGCGGCGTATACTTTACCGTTCACCAGAACCGCCGTTGGGACAAAGACTTTTTGATCGTAAAGAAATTCTGGGATGAAAACACCCTGGGCAGAATCTTCCGCATCGAATCCCGTACCCACGGTAGCCGCGGTATTCCCGGTGACTGGCGCAATAAGAAAGAATTCGGCGGCGGTATGCTCATGGACTGGGGCGTTCACCTTTTGGACCAGATCCTGATCATGCTTCCGGAACATAAGATCGTATCCGTTTACGCACAGATGACCAACGTAACAAACGAAGACTGTGACGACGGCTTCACCGCGCAGATCACCTTTGAAAACGATCTTCTGATAGAAGTACAGGTAAGCACCAGCAACTTCATTGCTCTCCCCCGCTGGTACGTGCTGGGTGAAAACGGCTCTGCCGTTATTGAAAACTTTAAGCGTGACGGTAAGATCGTAATGGTTTCCGACTGGGAAAACCGCGATGCAGTTCCCGTAAATACGGCAGCCGGCCTTACCAAGACCATGGCTCCCAGAACCGCTGATACCATTCAGGAATATCCCCTTCCCACCGTTCAGAGCGATATTCACGACTATTACTACAATATGGCAAACGTTGTTCGCGGAACCGAAACTCCCATCGTAAAACCCGAAGAAGTAAAACGTGTATTCCGCTTAATGGAAGCCATTATCAAGTCCCACGAAACCGGTCAGGTCATTTACGACTTTGACACCCCCGTAAAATAATGAAAGTCGGACTGCAACTTTACAGCATCAGAGAAGCGCTTGCAAGCAATGTGCCGGGAACGCTGAAGGCTGTAAAAGAAATGGGCTACGATTACGTAGAACTGGCAGGCGGCCGATACGGCCTTACCGGAAAAGAAATGAAAAAAGAAATAGAAAACGCAGGTCTTACCTGCGTTTCTATTCATTCTTCCCCCTCTCTTTATCTTCAGGATCGGGAAGACGTTCTTTCCTATATGAAAGATATGGGCGTATCTTACACGGTCATTCCCTGCCCTCCGGCACAACTGAAATCCTATACGGAAAACTGGGACGAGACCCTTCGTGTTTATGAAGAAATGGGCCATTTTTTCAAAGAAAACGGTCTTCAGCTTCTCTATCATAACCACGATTACGATTTCAAAGAGATCGACGGCAAGGTTATTATTGATACCCTGCTGGACAAACTAAAAGAAGTGGTTATGCCCCAGCCGGATCTGGCCTGGGTCAGCTACGCCGGTACCAGACCTTCCGATTTTCTTTCTCGCCACAAGGGCCGTGTTCCCGTGGTACACATCAAAGACTATATCTGCGAAAATCTTCCCAAAAAGCCCATTTGGCAGCTTTTGGCAGAAGGCCATCCGAGGCCCGAAAAGAAAAGTCTTGCGGGCTTTGACTACGCTCCCATCGGTCAGGGAGTTGAAATTTGGGATGAGGCACTGAAAGCCTGCAAAGAAGCAGGGGCAGAGTATCTTATCGTAGAACAGGATTCTTCTCCCGATCCCATGAGAACAGCGGCAGAAAGCCGTGCTTTTTTAAAAAATACCTTCAATCTCTAATTCAAAGGAGAAACAAATGAGAGTAAAAATTCTTTGCCTAATTTTAGCGTTGTGCTTTTGTTTTCTTACCGGCTGTCAGTCCGGATTAATAACTCCAACTGATACTGCGGAAGAAACCAAAACCGAAGAAAAAAAGCCGGAGAAAGTGTATCCCAACGTAGGAAATCCCCTATCCTGGGAAAAGATTCGTGAAATCCCCATTGCAAACGACAGTATGACCGGGGAAGAACTGCGCAAGATCTGTGTAGACTATATGCGCCTCCAGCTTACCTTTGAATGGACGCCGGCGAAGACCCTCAGTTACTACTTTGAAACCAGAGGATATTCCATGGACTTTCCGGAAGGAAGAGTTTACGGCGGACTTCCCTATAAGACCTTTGACGGCAACGGAAACATTTATATCGTCATGGACTACTACGATCCGGAGACCGGTGTTCTAGATCCGGGCACCATTGCCGGAAAGAACTTTTTCTCTATTATCGGTAATGACTGTGCCAGCGGTCCTTTCTGGGCCTGGAGCAGAGTCATCAATTCCATTACCAATTTTAATGATTTTGAAAATCAGAACGGCTTTACCAACATCGGTCTTACCCCTCAGAACAACCTGATTCCCGTAGGTGGATATAAGAGCATTACCCAGGGCACCTGGGACGACGGGAATGGCACCAAAGCCGTTTTAGAGCAAAACGGAACGGAAAAAATGTACGAATGCTACGCCCAGCTTCTGGAGGCTGACGGTCTGATCCGTTTATATCCCAAATATGAAGGGGCAGTACAAAGCCACAACCATCTGATGATGGTATCGGGAAAACCTAAAGTTGTGAGAAACGCCGACGGCACCATCAACGGCGACCGCAGTTTCGTTACCATTATGGACCAGGAATCCTATATGTCCGAACAGCTGACGGAAAACGGTATTGTTCATTATGAAGGCGGTATTGACCTGGTATACACCTTCTCCAAACTTTATGAAGACTATTTCGCTCCATTCACCTTCAAGGAATTTTTAAAGACCGATCCGGTGGAAAAAGCAGAGGCCAGCATTAAAGTAGACGGAGATATGTACGACTACGAAACCCTGAAGACCGGTACGCTCAGTGCAAACTACGGTATTTCCCACGTAAGAATTACCTTCTTCGACAAAGAAGGTAATAAGGAATACAGTTATCGCCCCATCCCCAAAGATTGCGATACCCGGAATTTCAAGCTGAAAGATCTTCTTCTCCCCGCCTCCAAATGGCACGCTACGGAAGAAAACACCTGCGTCATCACTGCCTTCCTGGGCACGGGCGAAGAAATTGAAGTTCTGCGAGGCACTGTTTATCAAAAAAATTCATAAGTAAACCGAAGTAATATAAAGGAGTATCTATTTGAAAGTAAGGCTGTTTTGTTTCACCCTGGCTCTTCTTACTTGTTTTCTTTCCGCCTGCCAATCTTCGCTGGCAAGCCGCGATACCTGGGAAGGCCCGAAAACAACAGAGGAACAAAAAGAGGAAAAACCATACGAATATCCCAAGGTAGCAAATTCCCTATCCTGGGAAAAGATTCGTGCCATTCCTCTGGCAAATAACAATATGACTGAAGCAGAGCTGAGAAAGATCTGCACGGACTTTATGCGCCTTCAGCTGACTTTCGAGTGGACGCCCGCAAAATCCATCGTCTATCTTCTTGGCGACAAGAACATGGAGTTCCCCGCAGGGAAAGTCTACGGCGGACTTCCCTATATGACCTTTAATGCAAACGGAAATCTTTATATCGTAATGGACTATTACGATCCCGAAACCGGTATTCTGGATCCCGGTGACGTGCCGGTAAACAATTTTGGCAGTATTATCGGAAACGACTGCGCTGTTTCTCCCTTCTGGGCCTGGAGCAGAGTTATCAATTCTCCCACCAACTTTAAAGATTTTGAAAATCAGTACGGATTTACAAACCTTGGCTTAACGCCCCAAAACAACTTGATTCCCGTAGGAGGATATGAAAGCATATCCGAAGGTACCTGGGATGACGGAGACGGGACGAGAGGGGTATGTGAACGCAACGGAAGACAAAAAATCTACGAATGTTATGCAAAGCTTCAGGAGGCAGACGGGTTTATTCACTTCTACCCCGATACCCCCACCTGGAACAACAATCACCTGATGATGTGCTCCTCAAAGGCAACCGTCGTACGTAATGAGGACGGCACCATCGACGGAGCAAAAAGCTTCGTTACCATTCTGGATCAAAGATCCAAAAAGACTGCTACCAAAACCGAAAACGGTACGGTTCTTTACGAAGGCGGTGTTGACGCTGTCTTCACCTTTGACCAGCTCTACAAGGAATACTATATTCCCTTTACCTTTAAAGAATTTTTAGGAACGGACCCGGTTGATAAGGGTGAAGCAAAGATCGTAGCAGACGGTGATATAAGTGATTTTGAAACACTGAAAAAAGGTAAGATTTCATCCAATTACGGTATTTCCCACGTTCGTATCAAGTTTTTAGATAAAGACGGAAATGAAAAATACGCAAAACGGTCCATTCCCAAGTTTTGTGATACCAGAAATTATGAACTGAAAAATCTTCTGCTTCCCGGTGCGAAATTCCATGCCAAGGAAGGAAACACCTGTGTGATCACAGCCTTTATCGGAACGGGAGAAGAAATTGAAGTTTTCCGCGGTCCGCTGGTAGCCAAAAAGTAAAAAAAGAAAAAGAAAAACACCCTTTCGGGTGTTTTCTTTTTTTATTCTTAAAATTTGATCTTTTCTGCGATATAAGAGGAAACTTCCGTTAAAGGCAGACGGATCTGCTCCATGGAATCTCTATCACGAACGGTAACGCAGCCGTCGTGTTCCGTATCAAAGTCGTAGGTGATACAGAAAGGCGTACCGATCTCGTCCTGACGGCGGTAGCGCTTACCAATAGAGCCTGCTTCATCAAATTCCACGTTGAATTCAGAAGACAGGGTCTGGTAAAGCTCGCGGGCCTTATCGGAAAGTTTCTTGGAAAGAGGCAGTACAGCCGCTTTCACAGGAGCCAGGGCGGGATGGAAATGCATTACCACACGGGTATCGTTCTCTCCTACCTCTTCTTCATCATACGCCTGGCAAAGGAAGGCAAGGGTGATACGGTCTGCGCCCAGAGAGGGTTCGATTACGTAAGGAACGTACTTTTCGCCGGTTTCCGGATCGAAATATTCCATAGGCTCACCGGAATGGTTAGCATGCTGGGTAAGGTCGTAATCGGTTCTGTCTGCAATACCCCAAAGTTCGCCCCAACCGAAGGGGAACATAAATTCAAAGTCGGTGGTTGCCTTGGAGTAGAAGCAAAGTTCGTCCTGGTCGTGATCCCGCAGACGGAGATTTTCTTTCTCGATACCAAGGTCATAAAGGAATTTTTCGCAGTATGCTCTCCAATAAGAGAACCACTCAAGGTCGGTACCGGGCTTACAGAAGAACTCCAGTTCCATCTGTTCAAATTCGCGGATACGGAAAATGAAGTTACCGGGGGTGATCTCGTTACGGAAAGATTTACCGATCTGTCCTACGCCGAAAGGAATCTTTTTACGGCTGGTACGCTGGATATTCTTAAAGTTTACAAAGATACCCTGGGCCGTTTCGGGACGAAGATGAAGCTCGGAAGAAGAGTCTTCGGTAACGCCCTGGAAGGTTTTGAACATCAGATTAAACTTACGGATATCGGTAAAATCACCGGAGCCGCAGGAAGGACACGCAATGTGCTTTTCACGGATGAAATCGGAAAGCTGCTGGTTGTCCCATCCGCCGGGATTGATATCAAGACCGTTTTCCGCGATATAATCCTCAACCAGTTTATCGGCTCTGTGACGGGTCTTACAAACCTTGCAGTCCATCAGGGGATCGGAAAATCCGCCTACGTGACCGGAAGCCACCCATACCTGGGGGTTCATCAGAATAGCACTGTCAAGACCTACGTTATAAGGGCTTTCCTGGACGAATTTCTTCCACCAGGCGCGCTTAATATTATTTTTCAGTTCTACACCCAAAGGGCCGTAGTCCCAAGAGTTGGCAAGACCGCCGTAGATCTCGCTGCCGGGATATACAAAGCCTCTGCCTTTACAGAGAGCTACGATCTTATCCATGGTTTTTTCTGTATTCTTCATTCTTTTTTCTCCTTCATCCATCGGGGGAATCTTAAAACATTAATATTATACCGATTATCCAAAAAAAGTCAAATCTACTTTTTCTTTTTCTCTACCCGGGACATTTCTCTCTGGGCAATAACAAGGGACTGATAAATACCCTCTTTTGCCACCAGTTCTTCGTGAGACCCTACCTGGGCTACGGTTTTCTCATCCAGTACCAATATCTTTGTGGCGTTACGAAGAGTGGAAAGTCTGTGAGCGATAGCAATGGTAGTTCTGTCTTTACAAAGATAAGCCAGGGAATCCTGGATCATTTTTTCCGTTTCGGTATCAAGAGCGCTGGTTGCTTCATCCAAAATGAGGATCTTGGGATCGTGCAAAATGGCGCGGGCAATGGCAATTCTCTGCCGTTCACCGCCGGATAAGGTATAGCCCTTCTCCCCTACCAGAGTATCGTATCCATCCGGCAGTTTCATAATGAAACTGTGGGCGTTGGCAAGGCGGGCGGCGCGGATCACCTCGTCAAAGGTGGCATCCGGCTTTGCATAAGCCAGATTATCGTAAATGGTACCGGAAAAGAGAAAGGTTTCCTGGAGCACCACACCGATCTGGGAACGAAGACTGTGCTGGGAAATATCCCGCACGTCCACGCCGTCGATGAGAATACGGCCTCTTTGCACGTCATAAAGACGCATAATGAGGTTAATTAAGGTACTCTTACCTACACCGCTTCGTCCCACGATACCCAGCATTTCGCCGGGACCTACGGAGACGGAAACGTTTTCCAGCACGTTTTCATTTTCATCGTAGCCAAACCAGATATTCTCTACGTCGATCTGACCTTTTACGGTAATGTCTTTGGCGTCTTTGCGGTCAGCCACGTCGGGATCTTCTTCCAGCACCTCAAATACTTTATTCACTGCCGTCATCGCCTGCTGGATCCTACGGGGATACATAGCCATAGAACGAAGAGGAGTATAAATGAGACTGACGAAGGAAGAAAACATAGTAAGCTGACCGATGGTCATATTTTCTTTTAAAATTTCATTTCCCGCATAATAGAGCAGAATAAAATTGCCGATCTGAATGAGATACTCTGCATAAGGAACAAGCTTGGCCCAGGCTGTTTCATTGCGCACTGCAATGTTCCTTTGGGCGCTGATGGCTTTGTCATACTTTGCGATCTCATTTTTCTCCGTGCCGAATACCTTTACCACTCTCACGCCCTGGAATACGTCGTGGAGAACGGAATTAGCGTTGGCATTTTCCACCCAATGACGGCGGTAAAGACGATGATTGCGGTGCCATACAAAGCGGAAAAGCAAAATCACAAAAGGCGCGGGGATCAAAATCATCAAAGCCATTTTCCAGGAATAGGAGAAGAGCATCACCGCAACGAAAACGATAATGAAGACCTGCTCAATGAGATTGGGCAAAAATCCCGTAAGAAAGTTTGAAATAACAGTGGTATCCGAAGATACGCGGTTGATCAGATCGCCGGCAGTATGACGGGAGATACCCGCAACGGACAAAGACTGGATCTTGGCATACAGTTCTTTACGCAAAAGCACCACCGTATGGATGCTGACACGGGATAAAATAATATTGCGCAAAATGGTGGAAAGGCTCATGAGAAGACGGAGAGCCGCCATAGAAAGAACAATGATGATAGCGGGGGTAAAATTGGAAAGCACCGATGCAGGATCACCGGTATTTAAATAATTGTCTACAAAATCACCCTGCAGCATAGGAAGCCAAAGGTTGGTCAGAGAATGCAAGGTGAAAAGAAGCATGGAGAAAAGGATCAGTCCCATCTGCCCTTTCACAAGGCGATACATTTTCCCTGCCGCGCTCTTTTTTTCTCCGCAATGGGGACAGCGGGCGCTTCCCTTCAATAGCGGCCTACGGCACTTGGGGCAAACCGATTCCCGAGGCACGAACTGCACCTCTTCCGGTTTTAATACGCCGTCGGATACTTCTTTTAAAATACGAGTAAGCTGGGAAAGGTTATCCTTTCCGGAACCGAACAGACGGCAAAATTCCTGCCACTGTCCGTCATAAAGAATCATGCAAGCGGCTCCGCCGAAAAAGGGTTCGTAACGGGCATCGGAAATTTTATCAAAAGGATAGCATTTTCTCTCGCCGCTTTCCAGTGCTACGGTATAAAGGCCTTTTCGGCCAAAGAGGACAAGGGTATCTTTTCCCTTCCCCTTTGAATCTAAATTGGCAAGGAAGGAAAAGAGTACCTTCTCCGACAGATCCTTGGTAGCAGAAGCGATTTCTTCCCGGATCTTTTCATCAAAAAGTACAGACTGTTCCAATTTTTTCTCCTTTTTGCTTTATAAGTAAAGTTCAATTTTGGAATGGCTCTTTTTGTCCATTCTCTCAATGCTCTCGATCTCATACCGACAGCCGTCTACGTCCACTACATAGGCTCTGTCTTCGCCCAGGCGGAGAATACTTCTGTGAGGATCTTTTACCGTGAATTTCCGAAGGCCGTAATCGGTTTCGCAATCCCAGAAAGAAGAGCCGAATTTCTCTTCCAGCTTCACGATCTTTAAGATCTTGGGTGCAAAATATTTCTTTTTCAGTTCTTCCTGAATGAGATTTTTCGTATCCTCATCAAAATCGGAAAGAGCGCGGATCATTCCCACTTCTTCCTTTGCTTCATTCTGGACACAGATGTATTCCGTTTCCGTTTTAAAGGGAAAGGCCAGGGAAAGGAAGGCTCTGCCCTCAAAATCTTTTTCCCGGATCCGTACCATCAAAAGGCCGGTGGGAGAAAGAAAGAAATTGCTGTTTTCCCCGTTTAGCAAAAGGGTATCTGTCAGTTTATCCAGTCCTTCTATCATGGTAACTCCTATTCTTCAATTCCGATGGTTTTCAGTGCTTCCATCTGGAGTTTATAAAGCTTATGATATACCCCTTCTTTTTCCAGAAGGGTCTTATGGGTTCCCTCTTCTACCACCTTGCCGTCCTCTACTACAATGAGAGAATCCGCATCACGAAGAGTAGATAAGCGATGGGCAATAATGAGGGTAGTACGATTCTCAGTGATCACCTGCAAGGCATCCTGGATCTTCCGCTCGGTTTTGGTATCCATAGCCGCGGTAGCCTCGTCCAAAATGAGAATAGCCGGGTCCTTTAAAATGGCTCTGGCAATAGAAATTCTCTGCTTTTCACCGCCGGAGAGCATTTTTTTATCTACACCCACCTGGGTTTCATAGCCGTCGGGAAATGACATAATAAAGTCGTGACAGCCTGCCGCTTTGGAAGCCGCCAGAACTTCTTCCGCGCCGGCTTCGGGGGAAGCGTAACGAATATTATCCAGGATCGTTCCTCTAAAAAGATAGGTTTCCTGGGATACGATGGCCACGTGGTCCCGAAGGGTCTTGAAAGATAAATCTTTGATATCCACGCCGTCAATGGTAATTTTACCGGACTGGGCGTCGTAAAGGCGGGTGAGAAGATTAGCAAGGGTGCTTTTGCCTGCGCCCGTATGACCTACGATGCCCAGGGTCTTGCCGGCAGGAACGGTAAAGCTTACGTCCTGGATGGTCTTTTTACCGGGGGCGTAGGAGAAATTTACGTGGTCAAAGATAACCTCGCCCTTTACCTTTTCCAGGGTAATAGCATCTTCTTTTTCCTTTACTTCCGGCTCCGTATCCATAATCTGGAAGAGTCTTTGGAGAGCGTTCATACCGTTGGCAAGATTGCTTAAAAAGTTAGCAAAAAAGCCAAGGGGTGTATAGAGCATGGAAAGATAGGAGATGAAAAGGCTTAAAACACCGAAGCTGATACCGGTACCTGGATGAATGGCACCGCGAAGAACCAGGTATCCGCCAAAGCCCCAAACCAGGTATACACCAAGGCGCATACTAAGATTTAACAGGGGGAAAATGGTACTGTTTCTCACGTTTACCCGGAAATTGGTGCGGGAAAGAGCGGTGCTATTGCGATGAAAACGGGCCACCTCCGCCTCTTCCCGGGAAAAGGCCTTTACAATGCGCATACCGCTCAAAACGTCGGAAAGGACGCCGTTGAAACGGGAGCGGTGGGTATGCATCTCCGCGTGCAAACGGCGGAACATCCGCAAGGTAAGATAATAGCCAACGAAAACGAAAGGAATGGGTATGAGAATAAGAAGGGTAAGGGGAACGTTGATGGTAAACATCACCGCCATGATCCCCACCATCTGAATCACGTTGGTAAGGAAATAAGGCACACCGTCGCAGAAGAACCAGTAAAGAGTTTCTGCATCGGAATTGATCTGAGTGATAAGTCTTCCCGTGTGGCGGGAGGTGAAGAAGGAGAAAGACAATCTCTCAAAAGAGGAAAAGATGGTCTTTTTCAGATCGTATGAAACAAAGGCGGAAACGTGGGCGCCTACGATTCCGTTGATAGTGCCTACCACTGCCTGGAGAAGACCTGCCAGGGCAACGGAAAGGACCAATATCATAATTTTTCCGTAAAGGGGGGAGCCGGGGGTCAAAACCTCGTCATACAAAACTTTGTTATTTAACAGCGGTACGACCACACTGATAGCGCCGGATAAAATTACCGTTAAAAACACCAAAAGGATCTGCTTTTTATAGCGGTAAAAAAAGGGCAAAAGCTTCTTTACCAGACTTTTTTTACTAAGGCACCGCTTACAAAGTTTTTTCTCCGGATCGTCGTAAGGACGGGAGCAATGAGGGCAGTAAGCTTTTTCCCTCTCTTCCCTTTGGCGAAGAGAACCGTTTTCTTTATAATACTCTACCTGAGAAGTAAAATCGTAAAGAACGCCTCTTTTCGCACAAGTGGTATAAAAAAGAGTCTCTTCTCTTCCGTCTTTCCTCAGAAGCACCACGCGGATAACGGAGATCTGCTCCTCACACTTAATCTTTTCAATTTCTTCCAGAGGAACAAATACGTAATCAAGCTCGGTAAAGACGGGCTGGCTTTTCCGGGCAGAAAAGAAAGAAGCACCTTTCTTCTCCGCAAGGCCGAAAAGGCAAAAGAGCGATGCGATGCCTTCCGCTGTCAAGACGGTATAGGCGTCACAATAAAGCTCTTCTCTTGCCATATCGGTCTTTATGAGAAGGAGTGCTTCATCCGTATTGATTCCCTTTTTCAGGAAAGCATTTTTTACTTCTTCCGGCAGATTGATCATTTTATTTTTTCCTCATTTTTTCCTTCCTCTATTGTAACTTTTCCTTTGTTTTTTGTCAATGAAAGGGTATGAAAAACCTTTGCTTTTTTAGAAAAAAACGGCCTCTTTTACAGCAAATGGAAGAGAAGTGAAATCTCTTGTCAAAAAAAGGAGAAAATGGCAAAAGCTTTTGGTTGCAAAACTTTTTCTTTTGCTTATACTGAAATAGATAACGAAAAGTGAGGCGAATGATTTGAAACTATACCGTGAAGGGAAAAATGAGATCCGGATCCATTTAACCAGCGAAGATCTGGAAAATTTTGAGATTACTTTAGATGATTTTGATTACGACAGCAAAAACGGCAAACGAGTCATTTGGGAACTCTTTGATAAGGCCCGGGAAGAAACGGGCTTTGACGCTAAGGGCGAAAAAGTATACATACAGCTTTATCCGAAAGCAAAAGGCGGCTGCGAACTTTTCGTAACAAAAATAGAGCCGGAGGAAGAGATGGAGTGCTTTTCCTTTGCCGGTTTTGATCCCTTTTATGAGGCTCTTTCTTTTTTGGAGACTCCCACGGAGGATATGACCCTTTACCGCTTGAAAAACAGTAGCTTTTATTACGTCACCCTGCCCTGTTACAAGGTGCCGCCGGCCTTTTATGAATTCGGAGAAAAGATCTCCTGCCCTTCTCCGCTCTACTTAAAAGCCAGATGCAAAAAAATTGAAAATATGCCCCGATCTCACTAAAAAAATATTTCTAAAAATTGTGATTGCCTAAAAAAATAGGCAATCATATTTTTTTAATTTTTATCAACAATAATGGTGTAAAGGAGGATTTTTAAATGAAAAAAACAATATCCGTTTTATTGTCGATCATATTACTTTCGATCCCTTCCTTTGCAAACGCAAACAAAGAACAAAACTGGTATTTTTCTTCCAAAAACCGAAATGAACGGCCGGGTCTTCCAAGCCTTGATCAAAAGCTTGGTATCGGTATCGGAAAAGATGAAAAGGTTTTATACCTGACCTTTGATGCGGGCTATGAAAACGGCAACGTAGAAAAGATCGTTGATATCCTGAAGGAGAACGAAGTCAGCGGCGCTTTTTTTGTGTTAAAGCATTTTGTGGAGGATAATCCCGCTCTGTGCGAGAAAATCTGCGCCGGCGGTAATCTTATTTGCAATCACACCTTCAGCCACAGAAATATTGCAACGCTTTCAGAAGAAGAAATTAAAGAAGAGCTTTCTCAAATGGAAACGCTCTATGAAAACGTGACCGGGCGAAAAATGTCCCGGTTTTTCCGTCCCCCGGAAGGCGCTTATACGGAAGATGCACTGAAGACCGTTTCTGAAATGGGATACAAGACGATCTTCTGGAGTCTTGCCTGGGCAGACTGGGATAATAACGACCAAAAAAGCCCGGAATACGCCATGTCAAAGCTTCTGCCACGGGTTCATCCCGGCGCGGTGATCCTTCTTCACCCAACTTCAAAAACCAACGCAATGATCCTGGGTGACTTTATCCAAAAAATGAAGGACGAGGGCTACCGTTTCGGCTCACTGGAGGAATTATGAAAAGCAAAACCTTTGTAAAAAGCATTGTTTCTCTTATTTTGGCGCTGATGCTCACCCCTTTTATGGGAACTTCAGCCTCCGCACAGCTTTATCGCAAAAGTCATGCGGATAAAAAGCAGATCGCACTGACCTTTGACGACGGTCCCAGCAGACAAAATACCGAGGCCATTTTATCCATTCTCAAAGAATACAAAATCCGAGCAACCTTCTTTGTCATCGGAGAAAATGCAGCCAAAGATCCGGATAGGATCAAAATGATCTACGACGCGGGACACGAGATCGGCAATCACACCTATACCCACGCTTATATCTCTAAAATTCCAGAAGAAACCTTAAAAAAAGAAATTCAGAAAACGGAAGATCTTTTATTTGAGATCACTGGCGAAAAGCCCATCGTATTCCGCCCGCCCGGCGGCTATTATAACGATGCCTCTCTTCAGGTTTTGGAGGATATGGGGTATAAAACCATTCTTTGGTCCCTTGACACCAAGGACTGGAGTATGCCGAAATCAGATAAGATCGCTTCCAAAATCGAGGAAAATGCCACAAGCGGAGATATTATTCTCTTCCATGACCTGGAGGATCCCAGGCTTCCCACACCGGAAACCTTAAAGCGGATCATTCCAAAACTTTTGGAAGAAGGATATGAATTTATCACTGTATCGGAAATGATCGAAAATGAGGCAGATTAATCTGCCTCATTTCTTTATGAAAACAATTGACGAAATCCCCTCTTTTCGGTATAATAATTTATATATATCGATTTGCAACAAAGGATGAATTTATGGATTTCGAAAGACTTGCCATTGAAGAGATTGAGATCAGACAATTTAAAAAGATCCGCGATTTAAAAATCGAGCCGGGAAAGAGATGTAACCTCTTTTTGGGCTCTTCTCGCAGTGGCAAAACCAGTCTTTGTGAATTCATTCAGTTTGCCCTTTACGGCGCAGACTCCGTTTCTATGGCCCGTGGCGGCGTGGAAGATGCGGAAGGTAGTCTTACCCTTTCCGCAGACGGAAAGCTCTTTGTGGTGAAAAGAAGCGTCATCAGCGGGAAAGAATCCTTTTCCTTTTACGAAAAAGATTCCGAAGCCCCCGTTGAAACCCAGCTTACCCCCGGCGAGTACTTAACGGGCCTTGACCTTGACAGTTTTGACCTTATAAGCTATCACCGTCAGGCAAAATACGAAACGCCCATTTCCAGACCCAAATTTTCCGTTTTGAATCAGATCGCCTCTTCCTCGGAGGACACCCGTGATATCTACCGTGACCTTCTGATCTGTGGGGAAAAAAGAAGGGCTTTTTGCAACGAAGAGAAAAACGGCAGACTGGACGTTTTGATGCAGAAAGAAGAAGAACTTCAGGGTGAACTTGCCCGCTATCCGGAAATTCTTTCCGAAATTGAAGATCACCAGCTCCAGATCGGTCAGATCCGCGAGAAAATTGATGAAAACGACAGAAAATGCGTTCTTTTAAAGGCCCAGATCGCAGAATTTTCCGATGAGCTGAAACTGATCCAGAACAAGAAAAACGCGGAAGAACTGCATCGCAAAATCCTGGCCGGCGAAAAGAAACTTCGGATTTTAGCTTTTGATCTGAAAAATAAGATCGGAAAACTGACAAAGCACGAACTAAATCAAATGAAGCAGGACTACAACAAATTAAGTCTTGCCGCCATCAAATTAAACGAAGCCCACATGGCCCTAACTTCCGCTAAAGATAACCTTGCTTATCACGAGACCCTCTTTCAAGGCAGCAGCAGTCTGGACCATCTGACCGAGGTAAAAGAAACCTTAAAAAAGAAGAAGCTCGGTCGTCTTCTCATTTGCATTTTAGGAATCGTTCTGATCTCCTCCAGTGCCGTTTTAAGTCTTCTTTTAAGACAGGGCGGCTTTGATATGATCACCTATCTTGCCACCGGCGCATCGGTGCTTTTATGCGGTGTTGCATCTCTTTGCCTTTCCACCCTCTTTACCGGAAAGATCAAATATATTTTAGAAAAGCAGAACCTTCAGAGTGTTCAGGAATTTGACGAACTGTATGAAAAAGTGGTGGCCCATAATAAGACCACCCAGGTTTATCGGGACGAACTGGAAAACTGCCGTGATAAAGTAGAAAAAAGAACCGAGGAAAAAGCCCAGGTCCATCAGCGCATTTCCGACAGGATCAAGGCTCTTGGCTACAAAGAGGAAGACGGTGAGATTCTTGCCATTTGCGACGATATCATTGAAGCCAACGATATTTTCTACGATCTGGAAGTAGAGATCGATCTGGATAAGGCAGAGTATAAGAGAATGCTTTCCGAAGACGTAGAAGACGAAAACGCCAGTATCAGCGAAGAGTTTTTAAATCTTCAAAACAAATTAAATTTCCTTGTGGCGCAAAACGACGCCCTGTATAAAAAGAAAGCCACCCTTACCGGACTCATTCAGGAAGCAGAGGAAAAGACCTTGAGAACCCCCGAAATGATCCGGGAAGAGCTGGAAAAGAATAATACGGAACTGGTAAAAGTCAAATTTGAATTTGAAAGCGCCGATCTTAATTCCACCCTGGCAAAGGCGAAAAAAGATAAATTCGAAAGTGATCTGAAGAAGGTACTGACAAAGAAGATCAATCAGAGAATGAAATTCCTTTTGGGCGAAGGGGAATCCTTCCTCTTTGACGAGGATTTTGAACTTTGCTTCTGCGATCAGAGCTCCGTTCTTCCCCTCATTGCCGCCGGCGGCGGTGTCATTTCCGAAATCGGTCTTTTGTCCTTCCGCCTGGCACTGGCAGAACTGATGAAGAAAACCGGTCTTCCTATGATCTTTGATGACTCTATGAGTGGACTGGGTCAGGAGGACTGCCGTGAATTTTACCGTTCTCTTCAGGAAACCTGCAGTCAGTTCTTCGTGGCAACCTCTATGACAGAGCATACCACTCTCTGCCAGGAAGACGCTAAGGTTATTAAACTCTAATGGAATTCACGTTAAAAACGCCCGTATCCTTCCTGAAGGGCGTAGGAAAAAAACGATATGACGCGCTGAAAAAAAGCGGGATCGAGACCCTTTCTGACCTTGCCTTTCTCTTTCCCTCTTCCTACCGCAGCGGAAAAGTATTTCAAGTAGCCCCCGAACGCGTGGGGCTCTTTTCCTATTTTCATTTAACCGTAGATACTGCCCCTTTTATCGCAAATATCAAAGGACGGGGGCCGGTGCTTCGTTACGTAGCGTCTGACGAAGAAGGAAACAGAGTGCAAGTACTGCATTTTCATCAGCCGTACTTAAAAAACAAGATCCTGAAAGGCGAGAGTCTGTATTTTGGCGGAATCCTCCAGGAGCGAAAAGGAGTCTACTATCTTTTCTCCCCTTCTATGGATAAAAAAATGCCGGATCAGACCGCGCTACTGCCCATCTATCCCAAAACCGCCGGACTTTCCTCCGGTCAGATCAAGGAACTGATCTCCCAGTTTTTGATCTCCCTTTTACCCCAGATCAAAGAGACCCTACCGGAAAAGGTGCTTCGGTTTATGGACCTTTGTCCCCTTTCCCGAGCCATTTATTATCTTCACAACCCCATTGACGAAGAAAAAGTAGAAGAAGCAAAGAAGCGACTTGCTTTTGAAGAACTTTTCCGCTTCAGTGTAAAATCTACTCTCTTCTCCCGGGAAAATGAGAAGATCACCGTTTCTCCCTATGAAAATTCGGATCTTACTCCCTTTCTTTCCCAGCTCCCCTTCTCAATGACAGGGGCGCAAAAAAGAGTGGTGGAAGAGATACGAAGCGACCTTTGCGGAGATGTTCCCGTAAACCCTATGGATCGACTTCTGCAGGGCGACGTTGGCAGCGGAAAAACAGCCGTTGCCGCCGCCGCAGCATACCTTGCCGCCATCAACTCAAAAAGCACCCTGGTCATGGCGCCCACGGAAATTTTAGCCGCCCAGCATTACAGAGCGTTTTCCGCCTTTCTCAGCCCCTTTCCCTACAAGGTATATCTGATTACCGGTTCCACCGGCAAAAAGGAAAGAGAGCGAATTTATGGCGAAATAGAGGGGGGTGCGCCCTATATTCTCATTGGCACCCACGCTCTCATTGAAGAAAAGACGAGAATTTCCGGTGTTGGCCTTGCCATTACCGATGAACAGCACCGATTTGGCGTGCGCCACCGCACCAGACTCAGTGCAAAAGGCGGCGCAGTTCATTCTCTTGTCATGAGCGCAACCCCTATCCCCAGAAGCCTTGCTATGTTTCTCCACGCGAGAAGCCGCATTTCCGTTATTGACGAGCTTCCCCCCGGTAGAAAGGAGATCTCCACCTTCTACATCGGCGAAGACAAAATAGAAAGACTTATGCGCTTTTTAGACGAAAAGATAAAGGAAGGCGGTCAGGCCTATATCGTATGCCCCTTGATCGAGGATAGTGAAGACGTAAATCCTCTCATCTCCGCCACAGAAGAACTGGAAGAGATCCGAAAGGCCCTGCCCCATATTGAAAGCGCCCTTCTCCACGGCAAAATGAAGCCGGAGGAAAAGCGTCTAGTTATGGAAGATTTTAAACAGGGTAAAACAAAAATCCTGGTTTCTACTACCGTTATTGAGGTAGGCGTAGACGTACCGAAGGCTACGGTAATGGTAGTACGCTGTGCAGAACGGTTTGGTCTGTCCCAGCTTCACCAATTGCGCGGTAGAGTAGGCCGAGGCAGTGACCAGTCTTATTGCATCCTGGTTTCTTCCCACTCCGGCAAAAGCGCCAGAGAACGACTGAAAAAAATGTGCGACTGCCACGACGGCTTTGAACTTGCCCGTTTCGACCTGGAAACCAGAGGTCCGGGTGAATTTTTCGGTACCCGGCAATCCGGTTTCGGCTCTTCTTCTCTCATCGGTTCCTTCAGTATGGAAATGATCCAAAAGGCGGGAGAAGCCGCGAGAATGTTTTTAGAAGAAGCAAGTCCGGAGGAGATCGCCGTTTATCAAGAAAATTTCAGACTCAATTAAAAAAAGCAGGAAGAAACCTTCCTGCTTTTTCTTATTTAAAGAAAAGAATATTCGTATATGGCTCTGTAAAAATGAAATCAGCTGACGCTGATGAAATCTTCGATTTTGCCTCAGATGAAATTAAGTCCACCCATCTTCCGTCAAGGCGGATTTCATCCAACAGAGTTGGATTTCATCGTCGGAGACGATTTCACCCACCCGCAAGGGTGGATTTAGTTGAAAAACCGACAAGTCGAAACTTGTCGGTTTTTCTGGCAGGGATGGCGAGATTCGAACTCACGAATGCAGGAGACAAAGTCCTGTGCCTTAACCGGCTTGGCGACATCCCTAAAAGCCTTATTATTATATAGGATAAGCCCCGTTTTGTCAACCGATTCAAAGAATTTCCCCTCATATAACAATATGAATTATCTTGACAAATTTTGCCCTTTATGATATAGTAAAACCTACTTGAGGGAGTAGCAGGCGGCAAAGCCGTAACAAGTCAACACACTGGTATTTTTACCTGGCTTGGTTTTAAATTGCAAGACTCATGTATAGGATAGCTATACATGGAGTCTTGATTTTTTTGCCCTCAAAAATAAGGAGAATTATGAAAAATCTGATCTTTTTAAATCTCTGTACCGGCACCGGCCTTGCCATGGATGCCTTTTCCGTATCTCTGGCAGACGGCCTGAGCGAACCCCAAATGAAAACAAGAAAGGCCGTAAAGATCGCACTGATCTTTGCGCTTTTTCAGGGTATTATGCCACTTACCGGCTGGTTCTGTGTCCATAACCTACTTGAATACTTTAACGCCTTCCGACCCTTTATTCCCTGGATCGCACTGATTCTTTTATGCTACATCGGCTCAAAGATGCTTTGGGAAGGCCTTCATCCTTGTAAAGAAGGGGACGAGGTGTGCCTTATAAAAAAGAAGATCGGCCTTTCTACCCTCTTGGTACAAGGTGTGGCAACCTCCATTGACGCGCTTTCCGTTGGCTTTACCATTTCCGAATATAACCTGGTTGAGGCGCTGATCGCCGCAGGAATTATTGCCCTTACTACCTTCGCAATCTGCTTTCTGGGCGTTCTGATCGGCAACAAATTCGGCACCAAGCTTTCCGGAAAAGCCTCGATCTTGGGCGGTGTGATCCTGATCTTCATTGGTCTTGAAATTTTTATTACTTCCCTCTTTTAAATTAAAAAACTCCTCATAAGAGGAGTTTTTCTTTTTAATATCCTAAGTTTTCATCAATTAAAATGATCTCATACACAGCGCCGGCAGGCTTCTCCCAAAAAACAGAGAGATTTCTGCAAATACGCTCCGGACTATTACAGTTATAACAGCGATCGGCATTTTTCGCACAAGGCGTCTTTCGATTAAGCCTTTGGGCATTCTTGGGGCCAGCGATATTGCGGGCGCGGTGAATGGCATCCTCCAAAGTCGGTGCCACCTTATTTTTTCCGATGATAAGATAAATTTCGCCGGGGCCATAGGAAATGGCCGCTACCCGGTTGCCGGTATGGTCAATATTGACAATTTCTCCTTCTTCGGAAATGCCGTTGACGGAACTTACGTATACGTCTGATCTGGCGGCCGCGCTTCTTACTTCCATAACAGTCATTCCTTCCGGCATTTTATCGTGCCAGAGAACTTTGTTTTGGGTGGACAAGATCTCATATAAATTCATTTGGCCTAAAGTGACAGAACCGCCAAAGCCTACTGTTTTATTTTTAATTTTACACTTTAAATATTCAGATGCACTTTCTTTATTCTCAAAAACAGAAACGTGATATCCTTTTTGCTCTAAACTCACCACAAGTTTGGAAAAATCAAATTTTTCAGCCATCTTTTTATCCCTCAATGTTATTTTCATTTATTGTATCATAAAGCAAAAAAAAGTCAATGAAAAGAAAAACCCCAAACCAAATGGTTTCGGGTTTTGAATTCTCTGAAATAATAACTTATCTCTTGGAGAACTGGGAAGCACGACGAGCTGCTTTGAGACCGTACTTCTTTCTTTCCTTCATTCTGGGGTCACGAGTGAGGAATCCAGCCTTCTTCAGAGCGGGACGGAAGCTTTCAGCATCTGCCTGCAGAAGAGCTCTGGAAATACCGTGACGGATCGCACCAGCCTGGCCGGAAACACCGCCGCCTACAACGTTGCAAACAATGTCGAACTTGCCCATATTACCGGTAAGTTCCAGGGGCTGACGAACGATGAGTTTCAGGGTATCAAGGCCGAAGTAATCATCAATATCTCTCTTATTGATGGTGATGGCGCCGGTACCGGGATAAATACGAACACGGGCGATAGATTTCTTTCTTCTGCCGGTGCCGTAGAAATAAGGTTTCGCACTAGTGTAATTCATTATCTTCTTCCTTTCTCAATCTTTAGAACTCAAGGCTAACAGGCTGCTGAGCAGCGTGCTGATGAGCTTCACCTGCATATACTTTCAAGCGGGTAAGGCTCTTTCTGCCGATGGTGTTCTTGGGAAGCATACCCTTCACTGCAAGGAAGATTGCTTTCTCGGGGTTCTTGGTCATCAGTTCTTTGTAACCGATTTCCTTCAGACCGCCGATGTAACCGGTGTGATATCTGTATTTTTTCTGTTCCAACTTGTTGCCGGTGAGAATAGCCTTATCAGCATTGATTACAATTACGTACTCACCACAGTCAACGTGGGGGGTGAACTCAGGACGGTTCTTACCGCGGAGAATGGTAGCAGCAGCGGCTGCAACCTTTCCGAGAGGTTTGCCCTGGGCGTCGAGAACGTACCATTTGCGTTCAATGGTTTCGGCTTTTGCCATAAAAGTGGACATTGCATTTCCTCCGAATTTCTTAATTTACTTGCCTATTATATAAGAGGAAAAATGCTTTGTCAATAGCTTTTTTGCAAAAAAATATTTTTTTATATTGTTATCTCTTTTTTTCTCCCGTTTTCTCTTAAAAGCTCGTTTTTTCTAAATTTAAGACTAATTATTTTTAACAATTTAAAGACGGTATTTTTCATAGGTTTGCGGGAGACCTATGACGTAGAAATAAGAACATATAACATTTTGTAGGGGCGAAATGTGTTCGCCCGTCAAGGTTTGTGCAGATTTTGCGGACGAACACAGTTCGCCCCTACGGATTGATTGTTTTGCAGGCTGTCGGAGATGAAAAAACAAAAAAATAGCTTGCTCCGAAGAGCAAGCTATTTTGTTTTGGTTTAATTACCAGAGGGAAACGCCGCCGCTGATAACAGAGGAATCGGTAGTACCGGTGGTACCGGAACCGAGAACTGCATCAGCATTGCCGATCATTCCTGCATTGATTACAACGGAACCAGCAAGAACGTCTTCCTGCATGAAAGCGATCATTTCCAGAGCGGGTGCTTCATAAACTTTTTTCATTATTCTGCACCTCCCTTATGCGTTTGCTGCAACAGCAGCTGCCTGGATGTAGAAGAGGAATGCTTCAGCAGCTTCATCGGTTTCAGCAGCCATCTGTGCAAGAGTTGCAACGGAGCCGCGGAATTCGAAGTAAGCACCGCCTTCGTAGCCGTCCTTAACCTTCAGAGCGAAGTTTTCTTCCATATTCTGAGCAGCGAAGTACAGGTCGATAGTGATAGTCTGAGCATCGGTATCTACAACAGCCTTATCAGCCCAATCCATAGCGTTGAAGGTAACCATCAGATCGGTGGGCATAGTAGAGAGAGTCAGAGTGAATCTAACGCCGGTAACGTTGGTCATGATGAAGTCAGCCTTCAGACCGGTAACGTCTGCCTGCTTTTCACCCTTTTCCAGGGAGAAGTCATATTCTTTAGCTTCAGCTTCGTAAGCGGAGGTGAAGCCTTCTTCATTTGCACCGCAAAGGTTTACAAGAGCCTGAGCCCAGGTCTGCCATGCACCGTCCAGCTGTTCTGCACCGAGAGCAGCGATGGTAGCAACAGACAGTTCAACGTCGGAAGCGAGAGAGCCGCCGAAGGTGAACGCGGTGTTGAAGTTGGGATAACCAACTGCGTAGGTAACTACGGAGTAGTAGGTTTCGTCGTAATCAGCGAGACCTTCTTCAGGATCTACAACAGAAGTACCGTTCATAAGGATGTCGTAGGTAAAGCCATCGATAGCATTAACTTCTTCTTTCAAGAACAGGAAGCGAATACCAAGAGCGGTATTGTTGTCGTCCATGATAACAGTAGCAGAAGCAGGAGCTACGGTGGTAGGAGCGGGAACGTAACCGTCGGTTACGTAGATGTCGCCGTTTTCTTCAACAACCTTACCAACGTTGGTCTCATCGGTACCAGCCTGAGTGGTGGTAACAGTGAGGTTGCCAGCTGCGCCTACGAAGAGGATGCTGTAGGTGTCGGTATCAGCCCAAGAACCGGTGTTACGAACAACAACGGAACCGGTAGCATTATTTACGGTGATCTTAGCCTGATAGAAGTCAATACGACCGCCGTTCATAGAGAAGCTGTCGATTTCGAGACCATCAGTGTTGGAACCGAACTTAACGATATCGGTAGCTTTGGTGCTCACAACTTCAAAGGTAGAAGAAGCAACAGTGGTATCAGCCTGCTTCTTGGTGATCATTTTTTCGAAATAACCGTCAGAAACGATGGTCTTAACGTCGCCTGCTACAGCGCCGGTCTTATTTGCATTTTCTGCATAGAAGAGACCTTTGAACTGAGGATAGTTTGCGCCGGCAAGAGCATTTTCAGAGGTGCCTTCTTCATAGTCTGCTGCCTGACCGGTAATACCACAAATATTGTTGGTAATATTGATAGCCTCAGTGCTCTTGTTCTGTACGCCACCGTGGAAGGTGGACATCAGGATACCTGCAGTGATATTGTTTACGATATCAGCGTAGGTGTAGTAGCGAGATCCGAAGAACGCGCCGTTAATGGTACCGCCATTGATGTTGTTGGTAGCGGGTTTTGCATCTTCGCCGCTTACAGAACGGTTCTCCCATACGGAAGCACCGGAGTAATTATTGATGCTAGCGTTGCCTTCCAAAGTGAAGGTGTAGTTACCAGTTACGTAACCGTTAAGGCTAGAAGCTCTGGTAGCCATAACATCACCGGTAACAACTGCGTCACCGCCAACGGTGATAGAGAAGTCGCCGATGAGGAATGCATCGCAGAAGCCCTGAACGGTGCCGATTACGTGACCGCCGAGAACGTTGATCTCGCAATCGCCATAGAAGAATTCAGCGGTAGTGCCGCCGCCATTGTTATCTGCATAGATGTTAGCAACGTTACCGGAGTAAACGGTAACTTCTGCCTGACCAACGGGCTTACCGAGAACCTGGAACATATTGATGCTATTAAAATCAGCAGTATCGGAATTTTCATTACCGTTATCGATGATGATCTTGGCATCAACTTCAAAAGGTCTAACGGTAGCCTGTCTGTTTGCAGCCTCGGTCAGATAGTCAGCATTACCGTAAACGATTACGTCTTCGATTTCATTTGCGGGATCGCCGCCTCTCTGCATCAAGCCCTGGAAGGCTGCGATGTTTTCAGCGGTGAGATCAGAACCGGAAGCAGTAATGTCATCAGACTTACCGTAAGTACCGGAAGGAGTTGCAGCAACGCCGGCACAGGTAATAAAGGTGTTTGCAGTAGTTACGCTGGTGCCTTTACCGAAGATGAAACCGGTGTCAACAAAGCCGTCGCCGTCTTTGTCGTTAGCGGTGATCTTTTCGGGCTGAGCTACGTTGCTAGCCTGCCAGTTGTAGAAAGTATCTCCGCCATAAGCGTCAGCATTGAAATAAAGTTTCTTGCCTTCTGCGGGAGTGGGAAGATTTACGTCATGGAAGGTAACCAGACCGGAACCTGCCTGGATGTAAGCGTCTTCACCAGAAGTAACGGAGAAGGTCACATTGGTGAAGAAGTAATCATTTGCAAATTCTAAACGATCGGTCTTGTTGATCTTGAGGGTAGAAGCTTTGTCCGCTTCAATACCTTCAATGACGATGGGGAGTTTGGTGTTGTCTTCTCTGAAGATAGTCATCGCACCGAAAGCGGTTTTGCCACTCTTACCGGTGTTTTTACCGTCTGAAAAGGCAGTCAGAGAGTCCTTGAATTTTACAACGAGGACAGATCCTGCTTCGTAGGCCTGGGTTCTAACAGCTGCATCAGTCAATACAGCGTAAAGATTCCAAGCGCTCTTCAGAACGGTGTCTTCTGAAGTCAAGCCTGCTTCATCAGCGGTAGCACCGCCGCCCAAAGCATAGTAGATTTTGGTCGCACCTTCTCTGGGGTCGGAGTAAGAATACTCGTACTCAGCGGGTGCTTCAGTTTCTTCTGCTGCAACGCCGGTAGCCAAGGCACCTGCTACACAGGAGAACAGCATCAAAACTGCGAGAAATACAGAAAGAAGTTTTGTAATTCTCATTTTGGGTTTTCCTCCTTTTAAATTTCTACCCTTTGGGTAGATTAATATTGTTACGTAAGTGGTAGGCTGCAAAAGGAAACAATACCACCTATGCAAAGATATTCTATCAAAGAATAATCTTTTCGTCAACCTTTTCTCATTATTTAATTTTAACAAAAATAAAGTTCACAATTTGTTCAGCTTTGCTTTTCGTCCCAAGATCTAGCAAAAAGGTTTAAATTCCGGCATTTTTTGCTATATGTGGAAATTCCTTCCTTTTATTATATATAGAGAAAATATGAGTTTTGCATTGAATTTGCGGGCCGTCGGGGATGTGCACACAAGCACACATAGTATTTTGTAGGGGCAAACTGTGTTCGCCCGCCAGGGTTTGTACAGATTTCACGGGCGAACACAGTTCGCCCCTACGGATTGATTGTTTTACAGGCGAACACAGTTTGTCCGTACGGGTTGTTTGCGTTGCGGGCGAACACAGTTCGCCCCTACAATAGTTTGTTTTATGGGTGCACAAAGTTTGTCCGTACGGGTATGTGTGAGCAAAATAAAAAAAGACCCCGAGAGGTCTTTTTTATTCAACGTATAATTCATCTTCCCGCCATTTTATCGGATTGGAATAGATATAATTGCAAATTTTCACATATTCTTCCTCGGAACGGATAACGCGATCATAGAACGAACGTTGAAATACAGATTGGCCTATGCTTTTTGTTATTTTCCCTTTGAATTGCTTCACCATCTGCGATACCGTAGGGGCGAACTGTGTTCGCCTGTCATCTATCTTTTCGATTCGCAATACTAAATGAATATGATTGGGCATAATCACATAATAATCAATCTTGACATTTTCGTAAACAGTGTTCCATCGCTCTAATTCAGTTTCAACGCAAATGCCAATAGAAGACAACGGTAAATTTTGCGGGCGAACACAGTTCGCCCCTACATGCACATAATCATATTTTCCAATTTCAAAACCGTTTTTCCACAAAATCGGGCTTTTGGCTTCGGTACAAATGGTGATGAAATATCTGCCCTCAGAAGAATAATCGTGCTTATCCCAACGAATTTGCTTTCTTATTTTTAAATCTTTATTCATTTCTTTAAAGTAAGGCAGACCCAGCCGCCGCTGCGGTGAGTATCGGAGAGGAGAAAACCGTTCTTTAATAAAATAGAACGGATCTCCTCTTCCCTTTCTTCCAAAATACCGGAAGCAAGAAGGGTGCCGCCCTCTTTCAGAGCCTTGAAAAGATAGGGTGCCATTTCGCCGATGATACCGGCTACGATATTGGCGCAAATGAGATCAAAGTCCTTGCCCATTTCCTCCCGTTTATCAGAATCGGAAATGATATCGCCACAGATAAAGGCTTTTTCCTCTATCACAATACCGTTTTTCTCAAAATTTTCCCGGGCGGTGCGTACGGCGGCTTCATCAATATCCACCGAGATACACTCTCCTGCGCCCAGTTTCATAGCGCCGATACCGAGAATACCGGAGCCACAGCCCATATCCAAAACGCGATCGCCTTTTTTCAGGGAGCGCTCCACTCCCTCCAGGCAAAGGCGGGTAGTATCGTGAGTACCGCTACCGAAAGCGGCGGCAGGGTCAATATCAATGACGGCTCTATCCCCTACCTCTTTGGCGCTGACCTCTTCCCAGCAAGGCTTGATGAAAAGGCGCTCTCCTACGGGGAAGGGATAAAAGTACTGTTTCCAGCGGGTATCCCAATCACTATTTTCTACCAGAATGATCTCACCGCTGACATCAGAATAACCCAGGTTTTCGCAAACGCCCAAAAGGAAGGATAAGATCTCCTCCGCGCGGGGTCGATCGGAAACGTCAAAATAAAATTTAATTTCCGGCGGGAGATCCTGCTTTTCAAAGAGATCATCCTCAATATAATCGCAGAACATTTCCCCGGCGGATTCTAACAGATCGGAATGATCCAGGATTTCAAAAGTGTCATACCCCCCTGCAACAAGAAAGGTCGATACAAGATCGACCTTTTCTTTGGGGAGCTTGATTTTCAGCTCTAAATAATCCATCAGAATACGAACTTCTCCAGTTCTGCGGGGAGATCGGACTGATCAATGGAAGAAGTGCATACGCAGGAAACTTCATACTTTTTGCAGAGAGCTTCCAGCTTCTGGGTGAAGGCGGTCCAAGCTGCTTTATCATCGCCGCAGATACGAAGGGCGGAGTCGATGAAAAGATCCTTCACGTCATAATTGGTAGCGAGAATGCCGGAAACCAAGCCGTAGAGCTCGGCGGCTCCGCTTACGTCATAAGCCTCGGTATCAACCAGGCGAACTTTGTGATTTACGTCAAAAATAAGTTTATTGGACTTTTCTACGCAAACAACATTACCGGGAGAAGTTTCTACCGCTTTGTTTGCCAGCTCGATCAGCTGCTTTGTCTTGCCGCTGCCCTTTAAACCGATGATCAATTTTAACATAATAAAACCATTCCTTTCCAGTTCCCCGTAAGGGGCCTGTTTCTTTTCAATATGTTACCATATTTTGAACAAATTTGCAATAGGATTTTTCGCTTTTTTCAAAAAAAAGTTCATTTCGTGAAAATATCACAAGGTCAAAGGGCTTTTTTATCTATTTTCTCCTAAATTCTCAGCTTTTTATCCCAAAGAAGAAAGCTTCAAAATCTTGACAGCAATAAAAATGGATGTTACAATAGAAACAACAAAAGTGTATCAAATGGGACAGTTTGGAGGGCCAATGGAAGAGAGATATCTGGAAGTTTTATATTCCTGTCCCCTTTTTCGCGGGACTACTGCACTTGAGATGGCCTCGGCACTGAAGCGATGCGGAGCAGTAACGGTAAATTTTTCTGCCAAAGAAGAAATTTCCTGTATGGAAGAGGGGCTGGGGCGCCTGGGTATTCTTATTTCCGGTGAGATCAAGGTATGTTCCCCGGGAGAAAAAGAGACGGTGCTCAATCATCTTGGGCCCGGTGATATTTTCGGTGTTTCCGCCTTTTTCGGCAGCGGGGGCGCTGAAACCAGGATATTGACGCAAAAAGAATGTGTTATTTTATTTATTCGGGAAGACCGGGCAGAGCCGTTATGGGAAAACCGGGTAATGAGGAAAAATCTGATTTCCTTTCTGACCGACCGCATTTGTTTTTTGAGTCGGAAGATCGCCGCTTTTACCGAGGGCAGTGCCAAGAGCACCTTATGCCGACATCTTTTGCAAAAGGCCGACGAATGCGGGTGCTGTAAAATAGAAAATTCTTATTCGGCACTGGCGAAGGAGCTGAACCTGGGAAGAGCCAGTTTGTATCGGTCACTGGACGAGCTGACCTTAGAAGGTCTTATCAAAAAAGAAAAAAAAGAGATCCTGCTACTGAATAAGGATGCTCTTAATATGTATTTATAAAAAAGGACGGTAATAAAAATGAAAAAACTATTTGCTTTGCTTTTAGCCCTTTCCCTTCTTATTTCCCTTGCTTCCTGCGGGAAGGCAGAGAACAAAAATACCACCGGTGAAGTTACGGAAACGGTGGAAACGGCGGATGACGCTACCATTCGTCTTCTTGCTATGACCGGACCTACGGGTATGGGTCTTGCAAAACTCCTGCACGACAACAAAGAGGACGGGGAAAACGCCCGATACGAAGCACAGCTTGTTTCTTCTCCGGACCAGGTAGTAGGCCCTATTGCCAACGGAACTTGCGATATTGCGGCGGTGCCCATTAACCTTGCTTCTACTCTTTATCAGAGGACGGGCGGCGGTGTTACCATTCTTTGCGCCAACACCTTGGGCGTTCTTTACATGGTGCAGGACGGCATTTGGATCACACATATGAAAGATCTTGTAGGCAAGACCATTTACGCACCCAATCCCGGCTCTACGCCGGAATACGTTCTGCGGTACGTACTGAAAGAAAACGGAATCGATCCGGACAAGGACGTAACCTTAGAATTTCTCACCGGCGGCGATGAGGTAGCGGCAAAGCTTGCTTCTACGCCCGGTGCGGTTGGTATGCTCCCTGAACCCAAGCTTTCCGCTTTTTTGTCCCAGAATCCTTCATTCAACGTATGTTTTAATATGACCGAGGAATGGGACAAGGTAAGCGGCGAAGGAAACACGCTCATCCAGGGCGTATTCGTGGCAAGAAAGGATTTCGTAAAGGAGCATCCTGCTTTAGTGGAGAAATTCCTTACTGATTACAAGGAAAGCCAGAAGGCGGTAAACGAAGATAAAGATAAGGGCGCAGAGTGGATCGTAGAAGCGGGAATCATCCCCAAAGCGCCTCTTGCCAAAAAGGCCATCCCCGGCTGTAACATCACTTATCTTGACGGAAAAGAAATGAAAAATGGCGTTCAAAAGTGCTTGAAGGTCCTTTTCGACTATAATCCGAAGAGCGTAGGCGGCGCTTTACCCGCTGATGATATTTACTATGAAAAATAAGTTTTTCAAAAGAAGCGTCGGCACTCTTTTTGCCCTTCTTTTCTGGGTTCTTTTATGGCAGATCCTGGCCAAAAAAGCAAATCTGCACTTGATCCTTCCTACCCCGGGAGCGGTTTTCAAAAGACTTGCGGAGCTTGTTTCTACCCCGGTGTTTTACAAGCTTTTGGGCACCTCTTTTCTCCGGGTAATGTGGGGATTTTCCCTGGGGCTGATCCTAGGCTTTACCCTGGGATTTTGCGCCAGTATCCTCTCTCCCATCAAGGTTCTTTTAGAGCCGATCATGAGTGTACTGCGGGCTACGCCCGTTGCATCCTTTATTCTGGTAGTCCTCTTCTGGACGGAAACGGGACGGGTGCCGGGTTTTATCAGTTTGATGATGGTGCTGCCTATCGTATTTCAGAGCACTCTTACAGGATTTCAGCGCACAGATCCATCCTTTGAAGAGCTGAAAACTGCCTTTCGTATTCCCCCGATCCGCGGATTTTTTAAAATTGATCTGCCCCAGGTCCTTCCCTTCGTTTTCAGCGGCGCGAAGACCTCTTTAGGTCTTTCCTGGAAGGCGGGAATTGCGGCAGAGGTGCTGGCCCTTCCCAAGGTTTCCGTAGGCTATATGATCTATAACGCCAAGATGTATCTGGAAACGGTAGATCTTTACGCCTGGACGCTGGCAATTATCATTTTCAGTATCGCACTGGAAAAGATGCTTTCTCTGATCTTCTCCGGCAGGAGGTGGGAAGATGCTTAAAATACAAAACTTAAATAAGGCTTTTGAAAAGCCGATCCTTAATGATTTTTCCTACGATTTTGCCTCTCCCGGGCTCTACGTTCTAAGGGGAGCATCGGGTAGCGGAAAGTCCACGCTTCTTCGGATCATCGGTGGTCTTTTAAAGCCTGATAACGGCCAGATCCTATGGGAGAAAGAGCCTATAATCTCCTATGTTTTCCAAGATGCAAGACTTCTCCCGGAACTGAATTTACTTGACAATATTCTTCTGGTAAAAAAGGAAAAGGATAAGAAAAAAGCCCTTTCGATCCTTCACAAACTAGGGCTTTCGGGGGACGAGAAAAAGCATCCCTCTGCCCTATCCGGCGGTATGAAACTGCGGGGTGCACTGGCAAGAAGTCTTTATTACGGCGGCGACGTTTACCTTTGGGACGAGCCTACCAAGGAACTGGACGGTGAAAACCGCAAGATCGTCATTGATATCATAAAAGAACTTGCAAAAGAACATCTTGTGATCGTTTCTACCCACGATGAGGACATTCCATACGACAAGGAAATAAAGCTATAAAAAAGCACCCAAACGGGTGCTTTTTTTATTTTCTAAACAGTTTCTTTATGGCTTTTTTAATGAGATATCGATAAGAAAGATTGAACTGTTCCCGAACGATAACAAGGGTGATGGCCACGGCGGAAATGATAAAGATCACAAGGACCAAAGCCCAGGGAAATCCGGGGCCCTCGTCTTCGTGGGTGGTTCCGGGAGCGAGCGAAATATCGGACTCCAGGACGAAAATAGCGGTGATCTTCACGTCTTTGCCGGGAACGAGGATATCTGTTTTTGCCTTTTGGGGATCTACAACGACACCGGGCTCGGAGCACTGCCAATAGGAAAATTCGTACCCTTCAAAGGCGGCAGCAGAGGCACTGATCTTCTGCCCCATTTCATACTTGCCTTCTTCCCCTTCTACTTTGCCGCCGGCAGAAGCAGTCAGAGTCAATTGATATTTGCCTTTGACGAAGACGGCTTTTACGGTACAGTCTTCATCGGGCATGGTAAAATCGGTATTGGCTTCTTTTTCATTTTCAAATTTGCCTTTTTCACTGGAGCATTCCCAATGAGAAAAGACGTAGCCTTCATCGGCTTTGGCGGAGATCTCAAAAATACTTTCTACGCCCACTACCCGATCGCCTTTGGGGGTGGTAATACCGCCGGTGGTAGATTCCATGGTCAAAACACGGACTGCGGAAGAAAAGTTTGCGGTAACGGTAAAGTCAGAAGCGGGACAGGTGAGGGTGGTATCGGTCTTATCAAAATCTGATAAAATCGCACCGCCGATACCGGACCAATAAACGAAAACGTAATCCGGGGCGGCCACGGCGGAAAGAAGGATCTCTTCGCCGTATTTACACTCGTATTTACCGGCGGGATTTTTCTCCTTACCGCTGACTTCCACTTCCCCTTCGCCCTTTACCTCCAGGGTAAAGTAATAGGTAATAAAGTCAAATTCAATGGAGAGTTCCACGTCTCTTTCCGGCATAATAAATTCAATGGCACTGCTTTCCTGCCAATTACCGGAAAGGCCTACGTTTTTCAGGGCTTTGTTATTATCCACCCAGCGGACGAAACGGAAACCGTCGTGGGCGGTGGCATCAATTTTTACCTTTTCGCCGGGGGCAAAATCCTTATGGCCGAAGTTGCCCATTCCGTATTCGTTTGATTCAATACGAACGGTATATTTTGCCTTGTATTCCCGGAACATTGCCCGGACAGTAAAGTCCTCGCCGGGATTTAAGAACTGAATCTCATTTTTATACTGATCGGTTTCGGAGACACCGTAGCCTTGGGGAATATCCCAATAGTCAAAAGCAAAATTCGTATTGGCGGTGGCGATCAGCTTCACCGTAGCATCTGCGGGAATGAAATACTTTCCGTCAAGACCTACCTGCGCGGGGGCATCGTTAATGAAGACCTGAACCGAGCCGGCATTGGAGTAGTTTTGCGCCAGGGTCATATTACACTGGGGCGCGGCAAAAACGGAAAGGGAAAGAAAGGCGCACAAAACAAGGGCGCATAAGCTTAAAATAAAAAGGGCGCGTTTCAAAAGCAAAACCTCCTTTCAAAAAGTATAAAGCCGTGCTTTTTCCCACAAAATAAAGGGAAAAGGCAGGTGTAAAAATGGCAAATTCCATTCAAGTTCAAATTGAAAAGGCACTCAATATAGACTTTGTTTTCGATATCAAGCGTCGACCGGTACTTCTCTGGGGGAAAGAGGGCGTACTTACTTATATTATCGGATACACCGATTCCTACCTGACCGAGCGGATCCTGGCAAGGCTCATGGAGATCCCGGAAGAGGTGGGAAAAGACATTCGTGATATGGATGAACTTTATCAAAAATGCGTTCCCTTCGGATCCTGCGAAGTCACCAAAGACCCTGCTTTTGCGGCAGAAGAGATCCTGCGGGGCAGTGCCAGTCTGACCCTATCCGGAATGGATGATATTTTGCTGCTGGATCTTCGCTTTTTCCCGGTCCGAGGAATTGAGGAGCCGGAAAAAGACCGAACTTTACGAGGCCCTCATATCGGCACAAACGAAAGCCTTTTATCAAATCTTGTCCAGATCCGAAGACTCATTCGTTCTCCCGGACTGAAAACAGAGCGTTTTGTTTTGGGGAAGGAAATTAAAAACGAAGTGGCACTTCTATCCCTAGAAGGAAAAGCAGATGAAAAGTTAGTGGAAAAAGTGCGGGAAAAGCTGGAAAACTGCAGGGTCAAAAACCTTTCAATGACCCAGGAATCCTTATCCGGTATATTATTTCCGCGAAAGGGCCTTGGGATTCTGAATCCCTTTCCCAGGGCACGATTTACGGAACGGCCGGACGTGATCGCCGCTTCTTTAATGGAAGGCAAGATCGCAATTATCTGCGACAATACTCCTTCGGTATTGCTACTACCCCAGAGCCTATTTGACTTTTTTGAAGAAACGGACGACTACTACTACCCACCGCTGACGGCAAGTTATCTTCGCATCGTACGGGCGCTGGTATTTATCGGATCTATTCTCATTATCCCGCTTTGGCTGTATCTTGTAAAGCTGGAAAACGTTTTGCCCACGAATCTGGAATTTCTAAAAGCAAAAGATCCTTTTACAGTGCCGCTTTTTCTTCAGTTTCTCATTATCGAATTTGCCATTGACGGATTGAAAATGGCGTCGCTGAATACCCCCACTACCCTATCCGGTTCCTTTTCGGTGATCGGAGGTCTTTTGCTGGGAGAATTTGCCGTAAAAAGCGGTTGGTTTGTTCCGCAGACCATTTTATACTCAGCCTTTACCGGCATCGCAAATTTTATCCCCACCAGTATCGAACTGGCATATAGCTTTAAATTTATGCGAATTTCCCTTATTCTTTTGGTAGAATTTTTCGGGCTTTGGGGTCTGGTCTCCGGGATCCTTTTCTGGATCCTTATTCTTTCCTTTACCAAAGGAAACCTTGGAAAAAGTTATCTCTATCCTTTTATCCCCTTTGACAGAAGAGGAATCCAAAAGATCCTATTTCGCACCCGATGGGGACGGGAAAGAGAAAAATAGAGAAAAATTTTGCCGAAAACCTACGCTTTCGGCAAAATTCTTTTTTATGTATTCAGTGTTTATTTACTCTGCGTCAGCAGTTTCTTCGGCAGGAGCTTCCTCGGAAACCAGATACTGGCTGTTTTCAGCTACGATCTGTTCTTCCTCGGTCATTTCTTCCTCTTCCAGAAGGCTTCTCATAGAAAGGCTAACTCTGTTGGTATCGTAGTTGATATCAACGATCTCAACCTGAACCTCATCGCCTACTTTCAATACGTCAGCAGGGTTTGCGATCTTCTTATTTGCGATCTGGGAAATGTGGATCAGACCGTCGATACCGGGGATCAGTTCAGCGAAAGCACCGAAGGTGGTAAGGCTTACGATCTTAACGGTAGCAACGTCGCCTGCCTGGTACTTATCCTTCAGGATGTTCCAGGGGTTGGTATCCTCGGTCTTGTAGCCAAGGCTGATCTTGCGGGTTTCGGGGTTGATCTCTTTTACAAATACGGTGATCTCATCGCCAACGCTTACCACTTCGGAAGGATTCTTGATCTTCTTCCAGGAGAGCTCGGTGATGTGAACCATACCGTCTACGCCGCCCAGGTCAACGAAAGCGCCGTAAGAGGTGAGAGATTTTACTTTACCGGTATAAACTTTATCAACTGCAACTTCTGCCCAGAAAGCTTCTTCCAGGGCCTTTCTCTCTTCGCGGAGAACTTCGCGGATGGAAGCAACGGCTCTCTTTCTTGCAGGGTCGGTTTCAATGATCTTGAATGCAACTTCCTGACCCAACATGGTGTCAAGATTGGTTCCCTTGGGAGAACCGGTGAGGGATGCGGGTACAAAGTAGTTCTGGGTTTCATCGGAAACCAGGATGCCGCCGCGGATCACGCTGGTAACCTTACCGGAAAGGGTAGCACCTGCTTCGTAAGCTTCCTGGATCTTGCTCCAGCCGGCTCTTGCGTCTACTCTCTTCTTGGATACCTGAACGGTTCCTTCAGCATCGTTAAATTTCTGAACCAGAACAGTGATCTCATCGCCTACGTGGAAGTTTGCAGCAAGATCGGACTCGCCGTCTACTACTTCCGCAGAGGAAAGGATACCGGTGTGCTTAATTCCAAGGTCAACGTGTACTTCATTGGTGAACACGCTGGTTACGATACCTGTTACTTCTTCTCCTGTTCTGATGGTTTTGAATGATTGGTTGAGCATTTCTTCAAAGCTCATTTCGTCGTTTCTGATTTCCGACATGGTTTGTATTACCTCCTTGATCACACTGTCCGGAGTGGAAGCTCCCGCCGACACACCGACAGTCATATCTTTCTTAATTTTTTCCACAGGAATCTCCTGTGCATTTCTGATGTGAACGGTATCGCAAATCGTTTCGCTAACCGAGACCAGCTTTTTGGTATTGCTGCTATTTTTTCCTCCTACGATGACCACAAGATCGCTTTGCTTTGCGATGGATAAAATATCCTTCTGCCGATCGCCGGTAACACTGCAAATGGTATCGTAAAAGCTTATTTTCTCAAATTTATCTTTGGCAAAAGAGAGGCACTCTTCCCACTGGGCCACGCTATGGGTGGTTTGGGAAAGGAAAATGTGCTCTGCCTCTTTCGGCGCAGTTTTTTCGTATTCAATAAGTTCCCCGGCATTTTGTACTACTACAACGGGAAATCTTTTCGCAAGGCTTCCGATTCCCAATACCTCGGGATGGTCCGGATCGCCCAGGAGAACGAAAACGATATTTTTCCCAAGGGAAATCGCCTTCTTTTCTTCTTCCAGAACAATATGGTGGATCTTCTTGACGAAAGGACAGGTGGCATCCACGTAAGGAATTCCCTTCTCCTCCAGCTTTTCGACCACCCATTGAGGAACGCCGTGGGTACGGACGAAGACCAGAGAATCCGCGGGAGAAATGCTGTCAAGATCCTCTACGGAAATATTGGAAACGCCCCTTTTTTCAAGGGATTCGTTAAAATCCTCGTTATGGATAATATGACCCAGGGTAAAGATCTTCTTTTCACCCTTTAAGATCTCTTCTTCCAAGAGAGAAACAGCCCTTTTTACACCGAAGCAGAAACCGGCGTGTTTCGAAAGAATAATTTTCATTTTTTCACAAAGCTTCTGGCCCGAGCTTCCAGATCGTAGATTCTTTCAAAAAGACGCTCTGTTACAAACATAGCCTGATCCTTTTTGCCCATATCTTCGGGGAAGGAGAACTCCTCAACCTCGCCGAAAACGATATAGGTTTTACGAAAAGGACGGACTTTGAAATTTTTCGCATAGATTCCTACGGGAAGGATCTTGGCTCCGGAAAGCGTTGCCATCATACCGGCACCGCCTTTGAAATCCTCTTTCTTTAAGGGGTAGCGGAGTCTGGTACCCTGGGGAAACACGGAAAAGACTTTTCCGGCCTTCAGTTCTCTGACAGCCAGGCGAAGTTTCGCCGCGTCACCGCCGTTACGGGAAAGCGGGATCACGTCACAGCCCTTCACAAGAGGTCCGATAATAGGACGGGAAAACAGCTCTTCTTTTGCCATAAAGGTAAGCGGTCTGGGAAGGGTAATGGCAAGGAACAGGGGATCAAAAAAAGAAATATGATTGGGACAAACGATCAGGCCCTCCTCCGGCAAGGTTTCCGGAAGATTTACTGTGCGAATGGGAAAAACAAAACGGATCAGCGGCCCCAAAGTCCGCACCAAACGGTCGTATAAGGTCATATGGTCCCCCTCAAAATATATCAATAATAATGATACAGTAAAAAGTGGAAAAAGTCAAGGAATTCTCAAAACTTTTTCGTTCAATATCCATCATTTTTTTGCCTTTTTTTATCATTTTTTCGTTTGTTTGAAAATTCAGAGAAAAAGAAAAAAGAGAGAAGTTTGTTCTTCTCTCTCTTTTTCTGAATAATTCTTTTTTCTTATGCAGTGACTTCTTCCCCGATTTTCTTTTCTTCGGCAAGACTTGAAAGGTAAAGTTTCTCTTCTTTCTTTCGGTAATAAAAATAGCAAATGAGCTGGGCTGTTGAAGAAAAGACCCAGGAGATGGGATAGCACAAAAGCAAAAACCAGTATGTTCTGACAAAGGGGAAAACTCCCAAAACCCAGATAAATCTTGGGATCGAGATGCAGGCTGCATTGAGAATAAGAGGCGCCATGGATTTTCCCATTCCCCGCATACAGCCAATGGACATTTCCGAAACTACGTGGATCACGTATCCGCCGCCCATAATATAAAGTCTTGCGGCTCCCAGTTTTACAACGCCGGGATCCTTTGTGAATAGATGCATAAAGAAACTGGGATTTGTGAATACAAATACATCAATAAGTGCAAGGGTGCCGGCCGCCAGCAAAATGCTTCGGGCGAGAAGCTTATCAATTCTTTTAAAGTTCTTGGCGCCGTAATTTTGACCGGCAAAGCTGACGCAGGCAGAATAGAAGGAGGACTGGATCTGATACAAAATAGCGTCCACGTTGGCGGCAGCGGAATTGGCCGCAAGCGTTGTGGAACCGAGAGAATTCAGCGCGGAAGAGATGATAATATTGGTCAGATTAAAGACGATTCCGTTCAGTCCGCAAGGAATACCCACCTTGATGATACGTACTGCTTCATCCTTATTCAGTTTCAAAGAAGAAAAAGAAAGGTGATAATCCCCGCCGGGATGGAACAAAAGAATGAGGACCGCGGCCGCAGAAAAGTAATAAGAAATGGCCGTCGCAAGGGCAACGCCTACTGCGTCCAGATGAAAGGCAATTACGAAAAAGAAATTTAAAATTACATTCAGCAAACCGGAGCCGAAAAGAATGTACATCGGCCTTTTGGTATCACCGTGGGCACGCATGATAGCGGCGCCGAAAAGATAGATCAGGTTAGCGGGTTTTCCCAGGAAGATCGTCTGCACGTATTTTGTTGCCTGGTCAATAACGTCCGAGGGGGAACCCATCCACTCAAGCAAGGTTCTGGCTGAAAAAAAGCCCAGAATCGAGATCAGAACGCCGCCGACAGCGCCCAGGGCAAGACCGGTATGCATAGCATTGCGAAGAAAATCTCTATTTCTGGCACCGTAGTGGTTGGCGCAAACCACATTTAGACCCACGGAAAGGCCGATGAACAGGTTCAAAAACAGGGTAATGACCGAGCCGGTAGAACCTACTGCCGCCAGTGCCAAGGTGGGATTTTGAGCAAAATTTCCTACTACCACAACGTCAGCGGCGTGATAGAGCTGCTGAAGAAGATTTGTCAGCATAATAGGAAAGGCAAAGACCAAAAGTTTCTTCATTACCGACCCTTCGGTCAGGTCGATGGAGTGCTTATTAGCCACGAAAACACCTCTTAATTTTCAAAAGATAATATCTACATAGAATTGTAACACGATGGAGAAAAAAAGCAAGAGAAAAAAGACTTTTTCTGCCATTTTTCAAACTTTTTAAAAAAGCGAGAGAAAATCCTTGAAAAATCAAGCAAATCCCTCTCCCCTGCCCTTGACTTTAAAGCATTTTTTTGGTATATTATATTGATAATATATTTTTATATTAAACTCGCGCGCGTAAGAAAGGAAATTTACCCATGCTGAAAAGTATGACCGGTTACGGAAGATATTCCGACAGTATCGACGGATTTGAAGTAACATTTGAGATCCGCTCTGTAAACAACCGTTATTTAGACACGAACATCCGTCTTCCCAGAGTATACGGATACCTGGAAGAAAAAATCAAAAAAGCCATTCAGAAGAGAGCCGCCCGCGGAAAGATCGACGCGTTTCTCACCGTTGAACGCCCCGCCGGCGACGTGACGGAAATTGCCCTGGACGAAGGTCTTTGCGCACAGTACGTAGCCGCCCTTCGTAAGATCTCCGAAAAATATGACTTAAAAGGCGAGATCACCGCTTCCTCCGTTGCCCGCTTCTCCGACATTTTCACAAAAAAAGTGAAGGAAGACGATGCAGATGCCGTTTGGGCCGCCGTTGAACCGGTGGTGGAAAAAGCCTTGGATTCCTTTATTTCTATGAGGGAAAAAGAAGGAGAAAACCTTTTCTCCGACGTGGACGCAAGGCTTAACCGGATGGAAGAGATCCTGGGAGAGATCAAAAAGCATTCCGCTTCCGCTCTTACCCTTTACCGGGAAAAACTGGAAGCCAGACTGAAAGAATACTTGCAGGACACCACCATTGACGAAGCAAGACTTCTGACAGAGGTTGGCATTATTGCTGACAAGATCGATACCGGTGAAGAAATTACAAGACTGCAAAGTCACATCGGCCAATTCCGGAAACTGATCCGGCAAGATACTCCCTCCGGACGGAATATGGACTTTCTGACCCAGGAATTAAACCGCGAGGTAAACACCATCGGTTCCAAATGCGCCCAGATCGAGATCACCCAGCTTGTGATCGAAGCCAAAAATGAAATCGAACGGATCCGCGAGCAGATCCAGAACATTGAGTAAGAAAAATGATGACTGAAATCGGATTTGGAAATTACGTAGCATCCGGCCGCGTGGTTTGCGTGGCAAGTCCCGACTCTGCCCCTATCAAGCGACTGGTACAGGATGCAAAAAACGCAGGCATCGCAGTAGACGTGACCTGCGGCAAGAAGACCCAGTCTGTGCTTTTAACAGACAGCGGCCATATCATATTATGCGTATTGACCCCGGAAGAGGTGCAGGAGCGCCTGGGTCAGAGCAAGAAATAAGAGGCACTATGGAACCCAAAGTACTGATCGTTACCGGCTTTGCCGGCTCGGGAAAAGGAACGGTTTTCAAACTGGCAAACAAAATGTACCCCCGTTTGAAATTAAGCGTTTCTATGACCACCCGAAAACCCAGACCCGGCGAAATCGACGGTGTGCACTACTACTTCGTGACCCGGGAAGAATTTTTGCAGACCATTTCGGAAAACGGATTTTTCGAGCACACCGAATACTGCGGCAATTTTTACGGAACCCCCAAAAAACAGCTGTTTCAGATGGTAGAGGAAGGCTTTGTGCCGGTTCTCGAAATTGAAACGGAAGGGGGGCTGAACGCCATGCGGGAGCTTGACTCCTACGCATCCATCTTCCTTTCTCCCCCGGACTATAAGACCCTGGAAGAAAGACTGCGCGGCAGAGGAACGGAAACGGAAGAATCCGTTCAGAAAAGACTTAATACCGCAAAAGAAGAGTTAAGCGTGATCCCCCGTTACCAGACTCTTCTAGTAAACTACGACGGCAAGGCAGAGGACTGCGCCAGAGCTATGGTTGATATTGCCAAAGGGGTAAAAAGTGAAAGCCCCGCCATCATTTGTGACAAAGAAGCGTTCATTGAAAACTTCTTAAAATAAAAAAACATAAAAAACTTTTTTTTCAGGAGGAAAAAAACATGATTTATCCGTCTATTGCAGAACTTTCCGATGAAGGTGTAAACCGCTACACCCTTTCCATCGCCACCGCAAAATGCGCCAGAAGAATCACCGAAGAACAGCTGGCAAAAACCGGTGACGTGGCCGGCAGAGAAGAAAAATTCGCTTCCTTCTCTTCCAAGAAGACCGCTACCGGCGAAAAGCCCGTAAAGGAAGCCATCAACAGACTTTATTCCAGAAGCTTTAAGATCATCGTAAAAGACTAAAAAACTGCGGAGGAACAAAATGGGAAAGACCGTAATTGCCAAGGTTCGGCTTTTATCCACAGCCAAGGCAACGGACAAAGAATTTGACTATCTTTGCCCTGGGCATTTTCCCGTTTTCCGTGGCGCAGTGGTAAAAATTCCTTTTGGCAAGGGCAATCGGGAGACCTTCGGCATCGTTACCGGAGTGGTTGAAGAAGAGCCCGGCCAGACTCTTAAGAGCATCCTTGCGGTTCTGCCGGAAGAGATCAGCCTGGGCGAGGAACTTTTATCCCTTTGTCAGCACCTGAAAGAGCAGATCTTCTGCACCTTCGGAGATGCGGCAAAAGCCATGATCCCCTCCCCCGTTTATCAGAATAAGGCAAAGAAAGTGCGTCTTTTATCCCTTGGGGATAACGTGGATGCAGAAACCTGCCTTTCCTCTTTTCGCGGAAAGAATAAAGAAAAATATACTTCTCTTTTACAGTACCTGGCATTGAGCGATGTGGTACCGGAGAAGCAGTGTAAAGAGCTTTTTTCCCTGGACAGCGGTGCCATCTCTTTTTTGGAAAAGAAGGGGCTTATTCGCTTTTCGGAGGAAGAATCTTTTCGGGATCCCTTTGCCTCTTTGTCAAAAGAGGGCACGAAGGGTGAGATCCCCTCTCTTTCTCCCGCCCAAGAAGAAGCTTTTATCACCTTGCGGGATCTTTCCGACAAGGAAAAGGCCTGCGGCGCTTTGCTTCACGGGATTACCGGAAGCGGAAAGACCCAGGTCATGCTTTCTCTATGCGATCACGTGCTGAAAAAGGGAAAAGCCGTCATCTTCCTGGTGCCGGAAATTGCCCTGACGGGACAAAGCGCCAGAGTATTATCCCAGCGCTACGGGGAAAAAGTGGCCATTATTCACTCCGCCCTCTCCGAAGGAGAACGGCGGGACAGTTTCGTGGCTATCAGCCGCGGGGAAAAGAACGTGATCTTAGGCACCAGAAGTGCCATCTTTGCCCCGGTAAAGAATCTTGGTCTTGTGGTCATTGATGAAGAGCAGGACCAGAGCTACAAGTCTGATACGGGACTGAAATACCACGCCCGTGACGTAGCAAGATTCCGCTGCGCGAAAAACAACGCCCTCTTGCTTCTCGCTTCCGCCACCCCGGATATTGAATCCTATTACAAAGCTGAAACCGGCGCTTATGCCTTGGTAAAACTGGAAGAGCGTTTCGGCACGGCTCATCTGCCCAAGGTAGAGATCATAGATCTCCGTCCGGAAAAGCGAAAAGATCCCGGCATTATGATGGGAGAAAAAATGCGCTGTGAGATCGCCGAAAACTTAAAAAAAGGCGAACAGACCATTCTTTTGATGAACAGACGGGGCTACCGCAGATTCGTATCCTGCCTGGACTGCGGAGAGGTGATCCGCTGTCCCAACTGCAGTGTATCTATGACCCTGCATAACGGCAAGCAGCAAAAACTTTCCTGCCACTACTGTGGCTATGCCATTCCCCTGCCGGAGACTTGCCCGGAATGTTCCTCTAAAAGGCTCACTTCCCACGGATTTGGCATTCAGCAGCTGGAAGAAGAGATCCACTCCGTATTTCCCCAGGCCAGAGTACTGCGCCTGGATTCCGACTCTCTTTCCGGCAAAAACGATCACGATCAGATCCTTTCTGCCTTCCGGGAGAAGAAAGCGGACATTCTCATCGGCACCCAGATGGTGGCCAAGGGACACAACTTCCCGGACGTGACCCTGGTGGGAATCGTAATGGCCGACAGTGCTTTGTATTTAAGCGACTACCGTGCCCCGGAGCACACCTTCTCTCTTCTGACCCAGGTCATTGGCAGAGCGGGTCGTGCGGAAAAGGAAGGCCGGGCTTTGATCCAGACCCTAAATCCCAGGCACAACGTATTTTCTCTGGCGTCCCAGCAAGACTTTGTAGAATTTTACAAAGGAGAGATCGCCTTGAGAAAAGCTTTCGTCTTCCCTCCCTTCTGTCAGATCGCCGTCTTTACCCTGGCCGGTGAAAACGAAGGGGAACTCTTGCGATGCGCCGATGCTTTTTCCAAAAAAATGGAAAAGGCGCTGTTAGGAGAATATTCTGACGTAAAATTTGTGGTCTACGGACCTTTTGACGCGCCCATTTACCGGGTGAAAAACATTTACCGCAAACGCTTTATCATTAAGTTTAAAAATAACCCCCGCTCCCGCGCCCTTTTAGACCATCTTCTCACGGAAGAATCAAAAGATGCGAAAAGAAGCACCAAAACCACTTTGGATATCGGGCCGGGACTGGTATAAGGAGAAAAAATGGCAGTTCTCAATATTGTAAAAGACACCGACGAGATCCTTCGCAAAAAGTCCAAGGAAATCGACAAAATAGACGCTAAACTCCTCACCCTCATTGAAGACATGAAAGAAACCATGGAAAAAGCAGGGGGAGTAGGTCTTGCCGCCGTACAGATCGGCAAGCTGAGAAAGGTGATCGTCATTGACACCGGAGAAGATCAGTTGACCCTTTTAAACCCCGTTATGAAGAAGATGAGCGGAAGCCAGGAAGATCTGGAAGGCTGTCTTTCCTGCCCCGGCAGATGGGGTATCGTACGCCGTCCTATGAAGGTAGAGGTAGAAAACCTCCGTCTTGACGGCAAGAAGGAGATCATTCGTGCAGAAGGTTTTCTGGCAAAGGCTATTTGCCACGAAATGGACCATCTGGAAGGCAAGCTGTTTTACGACAACGCTATCCGTATGCTGACCCAGGAGGAACTGGAAGCTTTATGAGAAAGCTGATCTTTATGGGAACCGGCCCCTTTGCCATGGCGGCGCTTATGGGCCTTTACGAAAATCTCACTAAAGGAGATTCCTTGATCGTTTACACCAAGGAATCCAAAAAATCCGGCAGAGGTATGAAGGTGACGGACGGGTGCGTGGCGCTTTTTGCCAAGGAGAAAGATCTTCCCCTTTATCAGCCCGTATCCTTCAAGGAAGAAGAGGCCGTGGAAACCTTTATTTCCCACAAGGCTGACCTTGCCATCGTAGCTTCTTACGGACTGCTTTTGCCCTCTGTGATTTTAAATGCGCCCAAATACGGATGCATCAATATTCACGCTTCCCTTCTTCCCAAATATCGGGGCGCCGCACCCATCAACCGCGCCATTTTGGACGGTGAAAAATACACCGGCGTTACCATTATGCAGATGAACGAGGGACTGGATACCGGTGATATGCTTCTAAAACGGGAAACCGAGATTTTAGAAAATGAAAACGTAGGTGACCTTTTCGACCGCCTTGCGGTTATGGGAAAAGATATGATGCTGGAAATCTTACCCCAGGTTTACGCGGGAAATCTTACCCCCGAAAAGCAGGACGAAAATCTTTCCACCTACGCCAGAAAGATCACGAAAGAAGATCAGGTGCTTTCCTTTCATGAGGACAGTGCTTTCATTCTTCGGAAGATCCGGGGACTTTCCCCCAGACCCGGTGCTTTCTGCAAAATGGAAAAAGACAATAAAATTTTAAAGATCTACGCCGCTGAAAAGAAAGAAGGCAATTTTGCCGGAAAATGCGGTGAAGTGATCGCTGTAAAGCCGGAAGTTCTGGTAAAGACAAGTGACGGGGCCATCAGCCTTATCACCGTTCAGCCGGAAGGAAAGGCCGCTATGCCTGCCCGGGATGCGGTCAACGGCAGACGAATTGAACTGGGAGATATTCTTCTATGAAAAATCCCCGAAGCCTAGCCCTTTCTTCCCTTGTGAAAAGCACGGAAAAAGGAAAATATACCAATCTGGAACTGGATGCCACCCTGGACAAAGAAAGCCTTTCTCCGGAAGACCGTGCCCTTTATACCAGGCTGTATTTAGGCGTAATTGAGAAGAAGATCACCTTAGATTATCTCTTATCCCGCATTTCTACCATACCTTTAAACACCCTGGAGACAAGAGTGCTCTGTCTACTGGAGCTGGGCGCTTATCAGATTCTGTACCTTGACGGAATTCCCGATCACGCGGCAGTAAACGAAAGCGTAATGCTTGCAAAAAGGGAAAACCCCGGATGCGTCTCTTTTGTCAATGCGGTGCTTCGGAAACTAGCGGGCGAAAAAGAGGAGATCTTATCCTATTTAAACCTTTCCGGAAAGAAGGGACTGTCCCTTCGCTACGGCTATCCCAGATGGCTTATTACCCTTTGGCAAGAGGCCTACGGCAAAGAAAAATGCCTGGAGATTTTAGAGGCGCAGAACACCCCTGCCCGCCTTACCATTCGCGTAAATACCACCAAGATCTCCCTTTCGGAATACAAGAAAAAACTGGAAGAGGAAAAGATCCCCTTCCACGAAAATAAACTCTGCAAAAATAGTCTTACCATCGAAAAAAATCTATCCCCTACTGCTCTTTTTGGATTTTCCGAAGGTCTTTTCTTCGTGCAGGATGCGGCGGCAGGCCATGCGGTAGATAAGCTGGACGTAAAACCATTTGATCGGGTACTGGATCTATGTGCCTCTCCCGGCGGAAAAAGTTTTGCGGCGGGGATTCAAATGGAAAACAAGGGCGAGGTCCTTTCCCTGGAACTTTACGAATCCAGAGTCCCTCTCATCAAGGAAGGGGCGCGACGCCTGGGACTTAGCTGCATCAAGGCACAGCAAAACGATTCTTCCAAAAAAAGAGAAGAATGGAAGGACTCCTTTGATAAAGTTATTTGCGACGTTCCCTGCTCCGGCTACGGAACCATTGCCAAAAAGCCGGAAATTCGGCACAAAGACCCGGAGGAAGCAAAAGGTCTGCCGGAAATTCAGCTTGCCATTTTAGAGGCCGGCGCATACGCCCTAAAGCCGGGCGGAAAGCTGGTATATTCCACCTGCACCTTGAATCCGGAAGAAAATGAAAACGTAACTTCTGCCTTTTTGTCCCGCCACCCGGAATTTCGGAGAGTGGGAGAATACGAGACCATCTTCCCCAAAGGCGGAGAGCACGACGGCTTTTTCTGTGATCTTATGGAGAAATCAGTATGAATGAAAAAATAGACTTGCGCTCTCTTCTTCCCGAGGAACTGAAAGAAATTCTGAAGGAAAACGGTCTGGAGCCTTACCGAGCCGGCCAGATTTTGGCCTGGCTGGAAAAAGGCGCAGGCAGTTTCCAGGAAATGACCAACCTTTCCAAGATCGCAAGAGAGAAACTTCATAGTATTTTTGATATTTCCAATATGATGGAATGTGAAACTCTGGTTTCCAAGATCGACGGCACTACAAAATACCTCTTCACCCTGCCGGACGGAGAGTATATTGAGAGCGTTCTGCTTCACTACAAGCACGGTTACAGCGTATGCCTTTCTACCCAGGTAGGATGTAAAATGGGGTGCAGTTTCTGCGCTTCCACAAAAGCCGGTTTCTGCCGGAACCTATCTGCCGGTGAAATTTTACTGCAAATGGTAGAGATCACCCGGGATAAAAGAAAACTGGATCCGGATTTTCGCATCGGCCACGTAGTACTGATGGGCATCGGAGAGCCTCTTGACAATTACGATGAAGTGATCCGCTTTTTAAAGCTTTGTAATGCAAAGGAGCTTTTCAACATTGGCTACCGCAACATTTCCCTTTCCACCTGCGGCCTGATCCCCAAGATCAAAAAGCTGATGTTTGAGGACCTTCCCATTACCCTATCCATTTCCCTGCACGCTTCCAATTCCCCGCTTCGGTCAGAGCTCATGCCGGTAAATAAGACCTATCCTTTGGAAGATTTGATCCCGGTATGCAAAGAATACACCAAGAAGACGGGCAGAAGAATTTCTTTTGAATATGCTGTCATTGCCGGGCAAAACGATACCCCCCGCCACGCCAAGGAACTGATTTTTCTTTTATCCGGCTGGCTCAATCACTTAAATTTAATCCCCATCAATCCCACCAAAGAAACAAATTTTCAGCGTAGTGATCGCAAAAGCCTGGAAAATTTCCAAGGAATACTAGAAAAAGGCGGGATCTGTGCCACCATCCGTCGTACCATGGGCGCAGATATTGAAGCCGCTTGCGGTCAGCTTCGCAGAGAGAAACAGATCCGCACAAAGGAGTAAAGAATGCACTATTTCGGTTCCACAGACCAAGGCATCAGAAGAAGCAGTAACCAAGACGCTTTTCTTCTGAAAATTGCCGGGAATATTCTCATCGCCACCGTATGTGACGGTATGGGCGGTGCGGCAGGCGGTAACGTAGCCAGTACCCTTGCGGTAGAAACCTATACGAAAAAACTGGCAAAGTACGTTTCCTCCGCATTGAGCTTTGTATTCCTGGGCGATATTCCGGAATTTGGGGAGAAGTGTGAAAACTTCCCCGATATTCCCCTTGGTGATTTCATTTCCAAGTCCATTGACGTAGCCAATGCGGAAGTTTACTCGGAAGCCGAGCGAACACCCAGCCTTTCCGGAATGGGCACTACCCTCACCTCTTGTGTCATTACACCCAAAAGCGTGGTAACGGTCAACATCGGTGACAGCCGCATATATTACGCCAATAATGGCAAGATCAAAAAGCTGACCAAAGACCACTCCCTGGTACAGAATCTCATTGACCAAGGCAAGATCACCGAGGCAGAGGCCCAGACTCACCCCAACCGCAACATTATTTTAAAGGCTTTGGGGGTAGACGAAAAGATCGAGGCCGATATCAATGAATATCCCTATACGGAAGGCTTTCTTCTCCTTTGCAGTGACGGACTCTCCGGCTACTACGACGAAGACTTCTTCCTCCAGACTCTGGAAAGCAGCCGAAACTGTAAAGAGAAAGCAAACGTACTGATCGAATATGCCAATCACTGCGGCGGCGCCGATAACATTACCGCAGTGGTGATCAAACTGTAAGAAAGGAGAATAGAATGAGTTCTGCTGAAAACAAATACAACCATCTTGTAGGCCAGGTCATTGACGACCGCTATGAAGTGCTGAAAGTAAAAGGCATCGGCGGTATGGCAGTGGTACTGAAAGCGAGAGACCTTGTAAAAGGCCGTATTGTAGCCATTAAAATGCTCAATGAAAAGCACAGCAACGACAATAGCTCCGTTCGTCGATTCGTAAACGAATCCCGCGCCATTGCCATGCTGTCAAGCCCTCATATCGTAGATATCTACGACGTAGCCTTCACGGGAAAGAGCAAGTATATCGTAATGGAATACATTGACGGTATTACCCTTCGGGAATATATGCGCAGAAACGCACCTTTGGGCGTTGAAAAATCCCTTGATTTTACCATGCAGATCCTTTCTGCTCTCCAGCACGCTCACGAAAAAGGCGTTATCCATCGTGATATCAAGCCTCAGAATATTATGGTGCAGGCAGACGGAAAACTGAAGGTAACGGACTTTGGTATTGCCCAGATCAGCGATTTTGATAAGTCCTCCGCCGGCGTTGCCATGGGAACGGTATATTATATCTCCCCCGAGCAGGCAAGCGGAAAGGCCACTACTTATTCTTCCGATATCTACTCCGTAGGCGTCATGCTTTATGAAATGACCACGGGCCGCCTTCCTTTTGAAGGAGATACGCCCCTTTCCATTGCCATGATGCAGGTAAATTCCACTGCCGTACGTCCCAGAAAGATCGATCCCAAGATCCCCCAGGGTCTGGAGCAGATCATCTGCCGTGCTATGAATAAGAAGCCGGAAGATCGATTCCGCAGTGCCAAGTCCATGCTCCGCGCTTGCGAAATCATTCGCCGGGATAAGACCGTAGTATTTGAAGAAAGCATTCAGAAAAAGCAAGGCTCTTCCCAGGCCAAAAAGCCCGATGGCAAACGGAAACTGGAAAAGCCTTCCGCTCACACTCTCTTCCCCATTATTCTGGGTGTGACCAGTGCCTTTCTCCTGGTACTTTTGATTGCAGGTATTATCCTCATTTCTTCTCTTATCCGTATGACCAGCGAAGACAACTCTCTTGTTGTTCCTATTCCGAATCTGGTAAGCCAGGCTCTCACCGAGGAGCTGAAGGCCCAGCTTCAGGATCAGAATATTATGGTAGAAGTGGAAGAGGTCCATAACGACATTTACGCCGCCGGGCAGATTGCTACCCAGGATCCCCAGGCAGGTCAGACAAGAAAAATTGCATCCAAGAAGGATTTCGTAACCGTAAAGCTTCAGGTTTCCGTAGGAAAGAGCAGTTTCGCCTTGGGTGATTTCGCTAACCAGGAATACCGCAAGGTCCAGATCCAGCTGGAAGATATGGGTCTGAAGGTTTCCGTGGAAGAAAAGAACGATGCCAGTGTCATTGCAGGCTTCATCATTACCACCTCTCCCGAAAAAGGCGCTACGGTCAATAGCGGCGATACCGTGACCCTCTACGTTTCTAAAGGTATGGAAACCTCTTACGCCAAGATGATCGACGTGAGAGGAATGGAAGCCGGCGAAGCCAAGAGAAAGCTTTTTGCTTCTGACTTTTTGGTAGGCACCGTCACCAGTGAATATTCCGACACCGTTCCGGAAGGCGCGGTAATCCGCCAGAGCATCGCCCCCGGTGCCGATGCGGCCCAAAAGTACGATCAGGTTTCTCTGGTCATCAGCCTTGGCCCGCAAAATCCCCCGGCTAATACGGAAACACCGGAAGAAACAACCCAGGCGGCCGGCTAAACCATGAAAGAACAAGGCCGAATTTTAAGTGTCAGCGGTGGTCTTTATACCGTCCGCACGGAAAACGATACCCTCCGCTGTTCTGCCAGAGGCGCTTTCCGTCGGGAAGGCGTAAGCCCCGTGGCAGGAGATCTGGTTCTCATTGACCGAGAAGAAAAACGAAACGAGCATCAGGTGGAAAAAGGCGCGGAAGGCGTTATTTGCGAAATTTTACCCCGGAAAAACGTTCTGATCCGCCCACCGCTTTCCAATCTGGATACCATTTTTCTGGTAGTAGCCGTAAAAGATCCCGACCCCGTATTCTTATCCATTGATAAGTTTTTATCCATTGCAACCTATAACAATATCAAAACCGTTCTGGTATTCACAAAGAAGGAACTGGACCTGGAAAAAGCGGAAGAGCTTTGCCGAATCTATAAACAGGCAGGGTTTGACGCTTTTGCCGTATCCAAGTTTTCCGAAGAAGAGTGCCGGGAGATCTTATACCCTTGTATCAGCGGAAATATCTGCGCTCTGGCCGGTGCCAGCGGAGTAGGCAAAAGCACTCTCATCAACACGCTCTTCCCCGGCCTTGACCTGGGAACCGGAGAGATCAGTGAAAAGACCCAGCGAGGCAAACATACGACCCGCCAAAGCACCCTTTACGATATTTCCTCTTTATTGGAAGAAAAAAAGGAAGTATACGTGGCAGACACCCCCGGCTTTTCCCTTTTGGATTTTGACAAATTTTTCTTTATGAAAAAGGAAGATCTGCCCTTTACCTTCCCGGAATTTGAGCCATATTTCGGCCAGTGCAAGTACACAAAATGCAGTCATCAGACCGAAGACGGCTGTAAGATCCTGGAAAAAATGGAAGAAGGTGTTATCGCCAAAAGCCGGCACGAAAGCTACCGTGCTCTCCTTGTAGAACTGGGAAAGACCAAAGACTGGGAACTGTCTAAAAAGAAAACGAAACGATAAAAAAAGAAAGCCAAAAGGCTTTCTTTTTTTATTTATTATTTTATAAAAAGTTCTTCCATTTTAATATCTAAAATGTTTGCTATGGCAAGGATCTCCTTATCTGTAACAGTTCTGATCTGGCCTTCCAGCTTAGAATAACTGGTAGGGTTAATATCGCACCCTAGGGTCTGCATCTTTGCAATAAAATCCTTTTGCTTGATCCCCTTTTCTTTCCGAAGAGTTTCCACTCTTTTGCCAATCAAATTAACATTTCCGTATTCTTTTTTTCTGGTTTTCATTTTATCGTCCATTCACTTGCAAAAAAGAGAGCCTTTTGGCTTTCTTTTTTATTTATCTTTAATTTTTTCCCAATAGGCTTTGGCAGCCGCTTCTGCTTTATTATCTCCAAACTGATAGTAGATCCGATTCTTTAAATCGTCCGGCAGGTACTGCTGCTGGATCCAGTGATTGGGATAATCGTGGGGATAAACGTAAGGCTGTTTCCGATCGCCTACGCCAAAATAATGGTTATTTTTTAAACAGGAAGGCATATCTCTTCCCATTCCCTTTTCAATATCCTGCATAGCCGCCGCATAAGCAGAGTAAGCAGAATTGGACTTAGGCGCAGTAGCAAGTAAAAGCGCCGCGTGTACCAAGGGAATTCTGGCTTCCGGCATTCCAAGCATCAATGCAGAATCCACGCAGGATTTCACAATACTTGCCGCCTGGGAATAGGCAAGGCCGATATCTTCCGATGCGATGACCAAAAGTCTTCGGCAAGCGCCCTGGAGATCACCGGATTCCAGTAGTTTTGCCAGGTAAAATACCGTAGCGTTTTCATCACTTCCGCGAATGGATTTCTGAAGGGCAGATAAAAGCTCGTACTTATCGTCTCCGCTTCTATCGTAAGCCATCAGATTTCGCTGGGCGCAGGAGGTAGCTTCCTCAAGGCCAAGCTCATTTTCCGAAACGTAGTAGCACAGCTCCAGGAAATTGAGTGATGCGCGCACGTCTCCGCCGCTGGAGGTGGCAATATAGTTTCTGGCTTCCGGGGTAATGGTCTTTTCAAGACCGTTTTCCCGATTTAATACAGCAAGTCCCCGATCCAGATTCTCTTCAATTTCTTGGGGAGATAAAGGCTTAAATTCAAAGACAGCGCAACGGGAAAGAATGGCCTTATACACGTAGAAATAAGGGTTTTCCGTAGTAGAGGCAATGAGGGTGACCCTACCGTCCTCTATATACTCTAAAAGAGTCTGCTGCTGCTTTTTATTTAAGTACTGGATCTCATCCAGATATAGAAGGATTCCATTCATTCCGGCAAGGCCTTCCGTTTCTGCAAGGACTTCTTTGATATCCTTGCCTACTGCGGTAGTGGCATTGAGCTGACGGAACGGGAGATTTGCTTTATTTGCAATAATTCTGGCAACGGTGGTCTTTCCGACACCGGAAGGGCCGTAAAAGATCATATTACTGATCTTCCCTGCCTCTAAAAGCCGCTTTAACGGGCCTTTTTCACCTAAAATGTGCTTCTGTCCGCAAACTTCACCTAGATCTGTGGGACGAAGCCTTTGGGCAAGTGGGATATTCATCTTGCAAAGTAGCCCAGACGGTAAAGAAGTTCTGCCACTTCTACTGCACCGCCTGCGGCGCCGCGAATGGTATTATGAGAAAGTCCCACGAATTTATAATCGTAAATGGGATCTTCACGAAGTCTGCCGGCACAGATGCCCATACCGTTTTCGGTCATACGGTCAAGGCCGGTCTGGGGACGGTTTTCTTCTTCAAAATAAGTGATAAACTGCTCCGGTGCGCTGGGAAGCTGAAGTTCCTGGGGCAGAGCCTTATAAGAATGCCACTTTTCCAGGATCTGCTCACGGGTAGGCTTATTCTTGAAACGAATAAAGGTAGCCGCCATATGTCCGTCCTCACAAGGAACGCGCAGACACTGGGCAGAAATTTTAAGAGAATCAATGCTTTCAATACCGCCATCTGCTACCTTGCCCCAGATCTTTAAGGGCTCTTTTTCGCTCTTTTCTTCTTCCCCGCCGATAAAGGGGATCACGTTATCCAGCATTTCGGGCCAGTCCTGGAAATTCTTGCCGGCGCCGGAAATGGCCTGGTAAGTGGTTACGAGTACTTCGGTAGGCTCAAACTCCATCAAAGGATGAATGAGGGGAACGTAGCTCTGAATAGAGCAATTAGGCTTTACCGCGATAAAACCGCGCTTTGTTCCAAGACGCTTTTTCTGCTGTTCGATGACCTTTGTATGATCTGCATTGATCTCGGGAATGATCATAGGAACGTCAGGCGTCATACGGTTTGCGCTGTTATTGGAAACTACGGGAATTTCAGCTCTAGCAAGTGCTTCTTCATAGGCCAGAAGCTCTAATTTGGGCATATTCACCGCGCAGAAAACCATATCCACGCTCTTTGCAATAAGATCAATATCCGCGGCGTCATAAACGGGCATAGAGGCGATCTTTTCAGACAGAGGAGTTTTCATCTTCCAACGGCCTTTTACACTTTCCCCGTAATTTACGCCGGCGCTACGGGCGCTGGCAAACAGTCCTGCAATTTCAAAGTAAGGGTGGTTCTCCAGCAAGGTGATAAACCGCTGGCCTACCATTCCGGTAGCACCGATGATGCCAACTTTGATCTGATTCACAACATTTTCCTCGCAATCAAAATAGTCTAATAATTACAAAAGCCAATTCCGCCACAAGCGTGGTCGGAATTGGCATTACTTCCTGCCGGTCAGGCAAGGAACGATCCGAAGATCGTTTTGCGCTATCCCGCAAACTTATTTGTACTTGCGCTTTCTTGCAGCTTCAGACTTCTTTTTACGCTTTACGCTGGGCTTTTCATAGCACTCGCGCTTACGAAGTTCGCTTAATACACCACTTCTGGCGCACTGGCGCTTAAATCTGCGAATAGCACTGTCGAGCGATTCGTTTTCTTTAACTCTAACTTCTGCCATCTTTTTCCCTCCCTTTGCACTTAGCGAAGAGATAAAACAAACCAGTCTTCACGACTAAAAACTATTATAATCCATCTTTTCCATGATGTCAATAAGTTTTTTCCTTTTTTATGGAAAAAACCCGCCGAAACTTTTCGGCGGGTTTTGGTTTATTTCGCAACGATGTTGACAAGCTTGCCGGGAACGTAGATCTCTTTGATGATGGTCTTACCTTCCAGCATCTGTGCAATGGTGCTTTCCTTTTTTGCGCCGGAGATAACGTCACTGGCGGCCATATCCACGGGAATCTGCATTTTTGCTCTTACTTTACCGCAGATCTGGATGGCGATCTCAACGGACTTATCCACGCACTTTGCCTCATCATATTTCGGCCAAGCGGTTTCGTTGAGCATTCCTTCAAAGCCCAGGGTCACCCACATTTCTTCGGTCATATGAGGTGCGAAGGGATTGAGAAGAATAATAAGAGTGCGAAGTTCTTCACGGGTTACCTTGCCGGTTGCGGCTACGTCGTTTAAGAGAGCCATCATAGCGGCAATAGCGGTATTCATTTTCAGTCCTTCGATATCTTCGGTTACCTTGCGGATGGTCTTATGGAACGCGCTTTCCAGTTCGGGACGGATCTCTCCGTCTACAGCTACGTCCATCAGCGCCCAAACTCTGTCAAGGAATCTCTTGCAACCCTTGATGGAAGCGGAGTTCCAGGGAGCAGCCTTTTCAAAGTCACCGATAAACATTTCATAAAGACGCATGGTGTCTGCGCCGTATTCGTTTACGATATCATCGGGGTTTACCACGTTACCGCGGGACTTACTCATCTTCTCGCCGTTTTCACCCAGGATCATACCGTGGCTGGTACGCTTTGCATAGGGTTCGGGACAGGTAACGGCGTCAATATCGTAAAGGAATTTGTGCCAGAAACGGCTATAAAGAAGATGCAGGGTCGTATGTTCCATACCGCCGTTGTACCAGTCAACGGGGAGCCAATATTCCATGGCCTTGCGGGATGCGATGGCATCATTGTTATTCGGATCAATGTAGCGCAGGAAGTACCAGCTGGAGCCGGCCCACTGAGGCATAGTATCGGTTTCACGGGTAGCGGGTGCGCCGCAGACGGGACAGGTGGTCTGAACCCAGTCGGTCATTTTCGCCAAGGGAGATTCGCCGGTTTCGGTGGGTTCGTAAGAATCTACTTCAGGAAGTACCAGGGGAAGCTGATCTTCCGGCAGGGGTACGGCACCGCACTTGGGACAATGTACGATCGGAATGGGCTCGCCCCAATATCTCTGACGGGAGAATACCCAGTCACGAAGCTTATAATTGACCTTTGCTTCGCCAAGACCCTTTTCCGTAAGGAACTTTGTGATCTCAACCTTTGCTTCTTCCACGGAAAGACCGTCAAGGAAACCGGAATTGGTCATAATACCGGTAGCGCAGTCAACGAAGGCTTCTTTCTCAATATCGCCGCCCTTTACTACTTCAATAATGGGAAGGCCGAAGACTTTGGCAAAATCGTAGTCTCTCTCGTCGTGAGCGGGAACTGCCATAATAGCACCGGTTCCGTAGGAAGCCAGTACGTAATCGGAAATAAAAATGGGGATTTCTTTGCCGTTTACGGGGTTGATGGCGGTAACGCCGGCAAGTTTTACGCCGGTCTTTTCTTTTACCACTTCGGTTCTTTCAAAATCGCTCTTTCTGGAAGCGGCTTCCTGATAAGCGCGGATTTCATCCATATTGGTAAGCTTGTCCTGCCACTTTTCAATCAGGGCGTGTTCGGGAGCCATAACCATATAGGTCGCACCGAAGAGGGTATCGGGACGGGTGGTATAAACCTGGAGCACGTCGCCGGCAGTGGTATCGAATTTCACCTGGGCGCCCTGGGATCTGCCGATCCAGTTTCTCTGCTGGGTCTTAACTCTTTCGATAAAGTTTACGTCGTCAAGACCGTTCAAGAGCTTTTCTGCGTAATCGGTGATCTTCAGCATCCACTGGCTCTTTACCTTGCGGACAACTTCACTGTTGCAACGCTCACAAACGCCGCCGGCCGCTTCTTCGTTGGCCAGAACGCATTTACAGGAGGGGCACCAGTTTACTGCCATCTCCTTCTTGTAAGCAAGACCTTCCTTATAAAGTTGGAGGAAGATCCACTGGGTCCACTTATAGTAATCGGGGCTGGTGGTATTCACTTCCTTGGTCCAGTCGAAGGAAAAGCCGAGAGATTTCAACTGCTCTTTAAAGTGAGCCACGTTCTGCTCGGTAACGATAGAAGGATGAATATGATTTTTGATCGCAAAGTTTTCGGTAGGAAGACCGAAAGCGTCCCAACCCATAGGGTAAAGAACGTTGTAGCCCTCCAGTCTCTTCTTTCTGGATACGATATCAAGGGCGGTGTAGGAACGGGGGTGTCCTACGTGAAGACCCTGTCCGGAGGGGTAAGGAAATTCTACCAAGGCGTAAAACTTGGGCTTTGAGTAATCCGTACCGGCAACGAAGGTTCCTTTTTCGTCCCAGATATCCTGCCATTTTTTCTCTGTTTGTTTAAAATTGTATTCCATTTCTATTTCCTCAAAATGATAAAATTAGTCTTCTTTGGCTTCAAATTCAATTCTTTCAGCGGCGGCCCAGAGTTTTTCCAGGTTAAAGAATCCGCGGCTTTCCGCATCAAAAATATGCACGATTACGTCAGTGAAATCAAGCAAGATCCATCCGCCGCCCTGATATCCTTCTACCCGGGATGTGGTAAGAGCGTCTTCCTCGCGAAGGCGGTACTCTACCTCATCGCAAAGCGCTTTCTGATGAGTAGAGGAGGTGGCGGTAGCGATTACGAAATAATCACTGATAATGGTTTCTTCCGAAACCTTCAGAATGCTGACTTCCCGGCCTTTTTTCTCGTCCAGGATGCCGGCGATCTTTTTTGCTTTTTCAAGTGCTGTCATAGCCCTTTCCTTTCCGTTTTTTCTTTCAGATCCTCCAGGGCAAAAGCCGTGAGAGGATGAATGGGAAACTTCTTTTCCTTTAAATGAGAGATGGTCTGCTGTAAGACCTTTATAATGCAATGATCCAGAAAAGTTTCTCTCTCTTCTTTCTTTTCCGGTAAGTGGGAATAAAAATACTCCCGCATCGTAAGGCAAACTTTGTGGCGCCTTGTTTCTTCTATAAAGTCGGCAAAAAAGAGGATCTTTTCCTTCAGGGTCATCTCTTTCTTTCCCGTAGTATGATAGAAAATGGCGCTTTCATACTCCGGGGATGGGCCCATTTCTTCCCGAAAAAGGATGGCGGCGCTTCTGCCGTGCAGTACCGCGGGGGAAGAAATCTCATCTTCCGAAACCTTCTCTCCCCTTTTTTCAAGGAACTTTTTTTGCTCCTCCGGGGTCCACTCTTTTGTCAGATCGTGATAAAGAGCGGCAAGAGAAAGATTCTTTTTTTCTTCTTCGGAAAGAGAGAAGATCTCGCCTAATAAAACACATTCCCGCATCACGGAAAAAGTGTGGGAAAGGCGGTCTTTTGAAAGGGTCTCTCTCGCTCTTTTTACTGCTTTTTTCCGTTCCGCACAAGACAAAGAGCCATATAGATCATTCTCTAAAATATCATCATTTACCTTGGGGGATAACGCGACGGAAAAACCTTTTTCTCCGATCTCTTCGCGGATCCGGGTCGAAGATATTATATATGGTTTTTCCTCAAATATCAAGCACCGGGCACCAAAATCTTTTTCCAGGCTTTCCTTCTTCTTTAAAAGAACTTCTCTATCTTCAAAGCGATCCATCACACAAAGGGTACAAGACGCAAGAAGTTTTTCAAAATTCCGCCAAGTTTCAAAGGCAAGAAACTGATCCGTTCCTACAAAGAGGAAGATCTCATCCTCCGGGTGAGCCTTTTTGATCTTTTCTACGGTAAGGTAGGTATAGCTTTTCTCCTTGGAACAGATCTCCATATCCGAAACTCTGATCTTTTCCGATAAAGGGAGAAAAGAAAGAGCGCACATCCGAAGCCGATCTACTCCTTTACTGCCGGAAGAGAGGGCTTTATGAGGCGGGTCACCGGAAGGGATCACGTAAAGAAGATCCAGGCCGGCAGACGTAAGAAAGGTCTTAGCGGCTTTTTCGTGGCCCCGATGAGGGGGATCAAAAGCACCGCCGAAAATTCCAACGCGCATCTTATTCAAAGAGGGCTTCTACGAATTCATCGGGAGAGAAGGGTCTTAGGTCATCAATTCCCTCTCCTACCCCTACAAATTTTACGGGAATGCCCAATTCCTTTTTCAGTGAAAATACAATGCCGCCTTTGGCCGTTCCGTCAAGCTTTGTCAGGACAAGACCGGTGATACCGGCACTACGGCTGAATTCCTTTGCCTGCATGACTGCATTCTGGCCGGTGGTGGCATCCAGAACCAAAAGGATCTCCCGATCGCTTTCGGGAAGCTCCCGATCTAAAACTCTGCGGATCTTATTTAGTTCATCCATCAGATTCTTTTTATTGTGAAGACGGCCGGCGGTATCAATGATGAGAACGTCCGCTCCCCGCTTTTTGGCGGCGGCCGCGGCGTCAAATACAACGGCGGCAGGGTCTGCCCCGTCCCCTTGGGCGATCATATCCACGCCGATCCTGTCTGCCCAGATCCCAAGCTGTTCTCTGGCGGCGGCGCGGAAGGTATCTCCCGCGGCCAAAAGCACGGTTTTACCTTGTTCCTTCAAGTAGGAAGCAATCTTGGCAATGCTGGTGGTCTTGCCCACGCCGTTGACCCCGATCATCAAAATCGAGGAGGGGCGCGTGGTCAATTTCAATTCCAGATTTTCCTTTTCAAGGAGAGAAAAGAGGATCTCGCGCAGCGCGCCCTTGGCCTCTTCTCCCGACAGAATGCGATCCTCGGTCACCTTATCCCGCAGAAGATCAATGATCTCCATGGCAGTTTCGGCTCCGAAATCCGCAAGAAACAGAATTTCCTCCAATTCCTCGTAGAAATCCTCGTCGATCTCACCGGAAAGGGAGCGGAAC
>JAZNRO010000125.1:0-2977 GCA_045590715.1 Eubacteriales bacterium
TTATTTCTCCGGAATCAGCGATATGCCCGAAACTGCGGCATTTTTTGTAACCCCGGCACAGCCGGAGCTTGACTTTATTAGAGTAGACGGCCCTTCTTCCGATGCTATGGATACAGCGCATCAGATTTATGATAAGATCAAAGATCTTCGTATCACTTATGTGCCCGAAGATCATTCCGGAACGGTTCCTCAGCCTGTTAGACTTTGTGAAAGAGTTTTAAAAGAGAAATTTGCTTCTTCTTTTGAACTTGCTCTTCTGTATGCTTCTGCTCTGGAAAATGCCGGACTTTCTCCGGTGATTGCCTTTTTTGGAAAGGGAAGAGTGTTTGTAGGATTTTCCCTGCGCGAATCTTCCTTGCCCCTTCTGGAATTGTCAAAGCCCAATAATCGTAATTTTGAGAAGCTTTGTTTTGTAGATGGCAGTGACCTTGCGGTCGGTAGCGGTCTTGCTTTTGATACAGCTCTTTTTCAGGCAAAGAATACTTTGAATTTAAGCGATGAAAAGATCACAGTTTTAAGCATTGGTACTGCCCGTCGGTATCATATTATTGCTATGCCCAATCGTATTTCGGAAAATGGCAATTATATCTTGACCGATCGCCAGGATGATAACAATAATCATCGCTTTACTGACTTTGATAACCTTTGGAAGGAATATTCTGACGATGATAGAGTAAAATCTATTCTCTTAGGCAACCGTTTGTCTGTTTCCGGTAAAAAGTATGCCGTTCCGTTCCAGGCTGATTTGGATGTAAACCAGAATAAGATTTTAAATAAAATTCTTTCAAATGACGTTACCTTAATTCGTGCGCATACCGGTGTTGGCGCTACGAAACTCTTTTCTCGCGCCGCTGAATTCCAGTTAAAAGACGGTGGGAACGTTCTATATATCACCGACCCCAATTATCATGCTGATAGTTTCTATTCCTCATGCACAAAGTCTTTTGATCGAAGCTTTGTTTGGAATCTGATGGAGGAAGAGCGCACTTTTTTTGCCGCGGATGATTTTAAGGATGAATTTTTCCTTTCTGATGATGCAGATTCCAACTACGAAAAAATGCAGGAATGCGCAGAAAAATTGGATGGGTACTATGAAGCACTGGAAGGGGATAAGAGAATTGTTTCTTCCTTCCTGGTTGCCGCTGACCGTTACGATCAGCTTCGTGAAGAAAATGATTCTATTATTTTCTCTCCGGAACAGGTGGGTGAACTGTCTGATGAAATGGTTCAGAACTGGTTCTCAACGATCAATGAAATGGTTCGTGCTGTCACTGAAATCGGTTCGATCCACGAAAATCCTTTGGGGCTGATTCAAAACCAGCATTTCTCTTATGAATATAAGTCAAAACTGATTCGAAAACTGGAGGATTTTATTCATTGCATTGAATCGATCATTCAGCAGCGGGATCAGATTTTGCCGTTGTTCCCGTCTTTGGGAAATCTATTAACTTATTCTGATTTAAGCGCTTTTTGCGATCTTTTCCGTTTGTTTTCAGATTTTGAAACGATCCCGGAATCCTTCTTTGAAAATCACGATTTAGTAGAAGAGAAGTTTAGAAAAGTTACAAGACTGATCCAGGCAAAAGAAGAAAATGATAATATTTTGCAGATCGTAAACGTAAGTTTCTTTGAAACCGTTCTGGACTTGGATGCTGAAGATCTGTATACCCGTTATTCCGCTTTGGCCGGCGATAAAGGATTTAAAGCTATTTCTCAGAAGCACAGTATTTTAAAATCTGTGAAAAAGTATTTAAAACCCAATTGTGACGTTGAGAATATTGAATACGTATTGTCCCGTCTTTATCATTACCAGAAAAACAAAGAACTTGTTGAAAAAGAAAAGTTTGAAGTTTTTAAGCTTCTTTCTGTTTCTGATTTGGATGAGGAATCTGCATGGAAAAAGCTTCAGATCAATTCAGACCTTTGTTATCAGTGCTATGCGGTTTTCCAAAACGTTTTTGAAGCAAAACGCTTAAAAGAATTTGTTTCTGATTTTCTTAAAGCAAAGTCCTATTTAGGCATTTTGGATAAGGCAATGGCTCTGCGGGACCTTCTGGAAGATTTTTCAGATATGAAAAAGAGTCTGGGTAGACTCATCTTTAATGAAATCGACTTTTATTATCCTCATTCCTCCAGAGAAATTGATTATTTCTCTCACTTGAACCAAAAGCTTACCCAGGTGCTTTCTTCCGCAGATCAGTTGAAGAACTGGTGTTCCTGGCTTGGCGTCAAAGAAAAAGCTCTTTCTTTAGGCCTGAAAAACGTTATTGTTTCTCTGGAAAACGGAAAGATCACAAATGATGAATTAAAACGTGGATTCTTGCGTGCATTTTTCAAGTCCGTTTGTGAGTACAACTTCATTGCACATCCGGAACTCATTCCCGAGAATTTCTCCGTTTCTGATGTTTTTGAAGAATATGGTAATTTATTTGAGGTTTGCTACCAAACCCAAACGCGCAGTTTGGCTTTGAATTGTGATTTGGGCAAAAAGAGAAAAGCAGCACTTTCAGAACTAAAAGACCGAACTTTTGCGCCTTCTGATCTGATTGAAAACAAAAAACTTTTTTCTTCCGTATTCCCTTGCGTCATTTCTGACGTTCATTCCGCGAAGAAAATGTTTTCAAGAAAGAAATACTGTTTTGATCTGATTATGATCGAATCCAGAGCAACCGTTTCCCTGGAGGATCTCATTTGGGCGTTTTTTGCAGGGAAGCAAGTTGCTTTTGCCGGATCGTTTTCCGGTGCACACAGGGATTTGAGTCACACATTTGATCTTTCTAATCCTTCCTTTGATTACCTTTGGAAGATCACGGATGAAAAATACAGCCTTTCAGCGTCCTATTTTTCTTCTCCGCTTTTAACCGGTTTTAAAAATGGTTATTTTGCCAGTCAAAGGTCTGATATCCGCTATTATACTGCTCCGGCACCGAAATGCTTGGCGGTAACTGAATGGCGTGTATTGCCCGGTACCTTCGGC
>JAZNRO010000126.1:0-7622 GCA_045590715.1 Eubacteriales bacterium
GGCTAATAAAAAAAAAACCCGGGCCGTTTATGTGGGCCCGTGGATTTTTTTTATACCATCGTTTCAGGATCCAAAATCTTTTCGATTTCAGAATCGGTCATAATGTTCTTACTCTTTAATACTTCTCTTACACTCTGGCGGGACTTAATAGCCTTTTTCCCAATATCTGCAGCCCCTTTGTAACCAACCTTGGGACAAATTGCGGTAATAACACCAACAGAGCCTTCCACCAGTTCACGGCAACGTTCCTTATTTGCTGTAATACCAACAACGCAGTTATCGGTAAAGGTTTCAACAGCGCCGGTTAAAGCAACGATGGATTCAAAAAGCTTATGATACAAAACGGGTTCAGCAAAGTTAAGTTCAAGCTGCCCTGCTTCAGCAGCCATCGTAATTGCAACATCATTTCCGATTACACAGAAGGCCGCCTGGCTCATTACTTCAGGAATAACGGGGTTTACTTTGCCGGGCATAATGGAAGAACCGTTCTGCATAGCAGGAAGATTGATCTCTTCAAAACCGCAACGGGGACCGGAAGACATCAAACGAAAGTCATTGGCAATTTTAGAACAAGAAATCGCACAAGTCTTTAGCGAGGAAGAAACGTGGGCGAAGGAATCCAGGTTCTGGGTTCCATCGACCAGGTCATCCGCTTTCAGAAGAGGAAGACCGGAAATTTTAGCAAGGGTGGGAGCCAGTTTCTTTACGTATTCAGGATTGGTGTTCAGCGCAGTACCAACTGCAGTACCGCCAAGGTTCACGGCATACATTTCCTTGATCGCATTTTTCATTCTCTCAAGGTCACGGGTGATAGGTCTGGCATAGGCACCGAATTCAGCGCCAAGACGAATCGGAACCGCATCCTGCATCTGCGTTCTGCCCATTTTGATTACATTGTGAAATTCATCCGCCTTCACAAGAAGAGCATCACGCAGTCTTTCAATTTGAATCATTGCTTTCTTTAAAAGCTTTGCGGTGGTGATTTTTGCCGCGGTAGGAATAACGTCGTTAGTAGACTGAGCGCGGTTCACGTGGTCATTAGGATGAACGATAGAATAATCGCCCTTTACACCGCCTAAAATTTCAATAGCGCGATTGGCAATTACTTCATTTGCATTCATATTAGCAGTGGTTCCGGCACCGCCCTGAATAGGATCACAAATAAACTGATCGTGGAATTTGCCATCCAGAATTTCATCACAAGCCTGGCAAATCGCTTCCATAATGCTTTTATCAAGTTCCCCTACTTCATAGTTACAAATAGCACAGGTTTTCTTAATTTCAGCAAGAGAAAAAATAAATTCCGTACGTAAGCGCTGACCGGTAATTTTAAAGTTCTCTGCACCTCTTAATGACTGTACACCGTAGTAGGCTTCAGCCGGCACTTTTTTGGAACCAATGGAATCAGACTCTAAACGATAATCCATAATAACCCCCACAAGGTATTTGTTGTTTTCAACTAAAGTATAGCACCGAATTAGCTTTATTGTAAATACTAATTTAATAATTTTTCAAGATACTAAAAAAGTAAAAAAATGCGTCTATAATTTTTCGAAAATAAAGCAAATGGCATTTTTTGTATAAGAATTTTAGGATATTTTATCAAATGACTATAACAAACGGTCGCAAAATGAAATTTCGCTTCATTTTTTAAGATAAAAAGAAGAAATCCGCCTTTTAGGCGTATTTCTCATTCTTACTTTGTACCGAAAATACGATCTCCTGCATCACCAAGTCCGGGAACGATATATCCATTTTCATTCAGACATTCGTCCACATTAGCGCAGTAGATTTCAACGTCGGGATGAGCCTTGCTCAAAGCTTCGATTCCTTCAGGAGCCGCAATCAGACAAAGAAACTTAATGTGTTTTCCGCCATAATGTTTGATCTGGGAAATAGCATCCACAGCCGATCCACCGGTAGCAAGCATGGGATCAACTACTACAACCAATCTATCTTGAATATCCGGCGGTAATTTGCAGTAGTATTCATGAGGCTGAAGGGTTTCTTCATCGCGGTACATACCGATATGTCCTACTTTAGCAGAAGGAACAAGCTGAAGCATACCGCTCACCATACCAAGGCCCGCACGAAGAATCGGAACAATCGCAAGCTTTTTGCCCTTGATAACCTTTTGACGGGTTTTTTGAATAGGCGTTTCAATCTCGATCTCTTCCAAAGGAAGATCGCGAAGTGCTTCGTAGCACATGAGCATTGTAATCTCTTCAACAGATTCACGAAACTCTTTATTAGGAGTAGAAACCTGTCTTAAAATGGTGGTTTTATGCTGAATTAAAGGGTGATTTAAGATCGTTACGTTTTTCATTGATTATTCACCTTCTTTTGCTTTGGAAACAACAGTGTTAACAAGGATGCCGAGAATCAAAGCGCAAGCAATAGAAGTCAAAGTAACCTTACCGATGGTCATTGCCATACCACCGATACCGGCGATCAAGATAACGGAAACGGTAAAGAGGTTCTTATTTTCTTCCAGGTTTACCTTCTGGATCATCTTAAGACCGGAAACAGCGATAAAACCGTACAGAGTAACGCAAACGCCGCCCATTACACAACCGGGGATGGAATCCAGGAAAGCAACAAAGGGAGAAATGAAGGAGATAAGGAGAGCGATAATCGCAGTGGTCGTAATGGTTGCAACAGATGCGTTTCTGGTAATGGCAACACAACCAACGGATTCACCGTAAGTGGTATTGGGGCAACCGCCGAAGAATGCACCTACCATAGAACCGACGCCATCACCCAGAAGGGTTCTGTGAAGACCGGGTTCTTCCAAAAGATCACTTTCAATAATAGAAGAAAGGTTCTTATGGTCTGCAATGTGCTCTGCAAATACTACGAATGCTACAGGAACGTAAGCTACTGCAACGTTTGCAAGATAGTCGATTTCAAAGTCCTTCACGCCATCCAGAGCGGTCAGGAAAGTAAATTTGGGAACACTTAAGAAGGTAGAGAGGCTAACACCATCTGCAACCAGAGCCTGGAAGGGTGCAAAATCCAGGATCATTAAACCGGCATTACCGGTAGCTTTACCGATCAGGGTAAATACAAGTGCTACCGCGTAACCTGCTAAAATACCAATAATAAAAGGAACAAGCTTTACCATCTTCTTACCGTAGGTAGAACAAATGATAACAACAAACAGGGTAACGAGAGCGCAAATCAAAGATACCCACAGATTGGTAGACATAACAAACGCGCCGTTTCCGTCCTGGGGACCGTAAGAGAATACGTCTTTGATTGCAGCACCGGCAAGAGAAAGACCGATAATTGCAACGGTGGGTCCGATTACTGCAGCAGGCATCAGTTTATTGATCCAGCCAACACCTACAAATTTAACAACAAGTGCGATCACAACATAAACAAGGCCGGCAAAAGCTGCGCCTAGAACAATACCAAGATAACCGAGAGAGGCAGAGGTAGCACCGGCAAACGCAGCCAGCATAGAACCGATAAATGCAAAAGAAGAACCTAAAAAGACAGGGCTCTTAAATTTGGTGAAAAGTTGATAGATCAAAGTACCAACACCGGCACCAAACAGTGCGGCAGAAGCGGTCATACCGTTTCCAACAATGGCAGGAACTGCAATTGTTGCAGCCATAATTGCCAAAAGTTGCTGGAAAGCGAAGACCAAAAGTTGCCCGAAACGGGGTTTGTCCTTAACGCCAAAAACTAGTTTCATAAACGTCCTCCTGATTATGGTTTTTTATTATAATTTAACCAAATAAAATATACCAAATTCGACAGTATTTGTCAACAAATTAGAAACAAAAAATGAAAAAAATGTGAAGAAAAAAATAAGAAGAGCAAGCAAAGGCTTGCTCTTCCCTATTTTGGTGGAGTCGAGGGGAATTGAACCCCTGTCCGAAACTCGATTCACAGAACTTTCTCCGGGTGGAGACGGTGTTTTAAATTCCCGTTCTAGGACGCCCGCCGACAGGCTTCCCGAACGGTAGCTTCATAAAGTCATATCAAGGCGCAAAGCTTTGCCGTGATACGTTCACCGCTAATGTGACACCCAAGCCGAGCTCGCGGTACTTCTCGGGTGGATGGCCGCCAAATTAGGCAGCGAGAGCTACTCTATCGTTAGCGTTTAATTTTAAAAATTGCAGTTTTGAAGAGATTCTGCTACTCTACCCGCTTATTCTGCTTCACAAACCCCGTCGAAACCATTACGACCCCATATATTTAATGATGTCCGCAATCACAGTTTTCATCCTGGCAATTTTCAGAAACAAAATCCAGAATAAAAAGGGTATCACTTACTCGGTCAAAGCCGTTATTTTCAGCAAGGAAAACGTCGTGATCCGATTGAACGGGATATACCACAGATTCAATTTCCACCTGCTCCAAAAATGCAAGAATGCTGGAAAATACGTTTGAGAGCATCTGGGGTGAAATCTTATCGTCAATGGATAAAAGATTCAAAATATAAGCTGCGCCTGAAACAAATTTAATCTGACACAGGCCAAGTTTTTCTTCGTCGTTAAAAATCTTAAAGCCAACTGCGCCCTCTTCAAAAGGAATAGCGGCGGCAAGACAATAGGACTGATGTTCAGCTAAATTTTCAAAAGGGGCTAAATTCATTATTTTTCCTTCAGTGCAAGAAGTGCACTCAGTTCCTTTCCTTCAATTTCTTCCCAAGCACCGGAACGAAGGGCGCCGAGTTTGATCTGGCCTTCTTCAATTCTTTTCAGTCTTGTTACCTCAAGGCCAACATTTTCGCACATCTTTCTGATCTGACGGTTTCTTCCCTCTTTTAAAACAAAACGAAGTTTATTGGGAATGGTAGGTTCGGGACAAGAAACGCGGCAAGGCTTAATTTCGTATCCGTCAATTTCCATACTTTGATTTAGCAGATGCAGTTGCACTTCCGAAGGAGCAACGCGAACTTTTACCACGTACGTTTTTTCAATTTCAGAACTGGGATGCATCATTGCGTTAGCAAGTTCACCGTCATTTGTCATAAGTAAGAGCCCTTCAGAGTCCAAATCCAGGCGACCAATGGGATAAACACGTTCAGGAACTTTCTTCACAAGATCTGCAACGCATTTTCTTCCCTTTTCATCAGACATCGTAGAAACGTATCCTCTGGGCTTATTCAGTTTAATATAAACCTTCTGGCCACTGGGGACCACGGTTTTTCCAAGATAGCAAATATAATCTTTGCTGGGGGTAATCTTCTGACCGATTTCGGCTTTTCTACCGTTTACGGTAACTTTTCCCTGAAGAATCTCTTCTTCTGCTTTTCTGCGGCTCATAACGCCGCAATTTGCCAAATACTTTTGAATTCTTAACTGTTCCATACTAATTTATCCATAATTTTATTGTTTGCCAGAATCTTTGCCAAAAAGACAATTTTTCTTCGCGCCAAAGAGCAGATTCCTCTGCAACCAAAGGAATTCTCTTTATCTCTTTTTCGCCCCTGTAATGCACAACATACCCAATCTCATCCCCATCTTTTACGCCTGCATAAACAAATCTGGGAAGTTCAATTTTTGTTTGAATCACTTCGCCCTGACGTAGAGGAAGAGAAAAAACATCTTTATTGTAAACGGAAATTTCCGAAGTTTTACCACCGATTACCGGTATCGTAAAGCGATGAGAACCGATATCGGAGATCACTTGATCCGTATACTGAGAAAAACCGTAATCAAAAAGAGCCATATGGTCTTTCCAGTCATTAGGATCGCCCAAGGTTGAACAAATGAGTGTTTTTCCGTTTCTCTGGGCTGCGGAAACAAGGCATCTGCCAGCCGCTTTGGTATAGCCGGTCTTACCCCCGATGCAATCCTCATAAAGTCTTAAGAGTTTATTATGATTGGAAAGATAACGGGTTTTACCGCCCGGAGCCGATATGGAGTGAGTTTTGGCACCTGTCATTTCGCAAAAAGTACTGTTTTGTAAACAATACTTCATAAGTTTTGCAAGATCTCTTGCAGTGGAATAATGGGTATCCGACGGAAGTCCGTGAGGATTCTGAAATCGAGTGGTGGACATTCCGATCTCGCCTGCTTTTTCATTCATCTTTTCCACAAAAGCGTCTACCCCACCAGAAACGTGGCAAGCAATAGCCACGGCAGAGTCGTTAGCGCTTTCAAGCATCAGGGCATATAAAAGCTCTTCCAGCTTTAGCTTCTCACCTTTTGTCAGATACACGGAAGATCCTTCTACTCCTACCGCTTCCTTAGGTATAACCACCTGATCATCCAGATCTTTCTCTTCCAAGGCAAGAATGCAAGTCATAATTTTTGTGGTACTGGCCATAGGAAGAGGCAGATCACTGTTCCTAGATGACAGAACATCCCCGGTATCGGCATCCATCAATACGAAAGAAGTGGCAGAAGCCGTCGAATAGACCGGAATTTCTTGAACAGAGGAAGCGAAAACAGGATCAGTAATATAAAAGCAAAGGATTAGAGCAAAAACAAGCGATAAAAATTTTTTCACAGACAACGTCCTTCCATATAATTATTACTAAATTATATGGAAGATAAGTGAAAAAATACCTTATTCTGCAGTGGTCTCCTGAACGGTAACTTCTGCATCAGCAGACGCTTCATTCTTTTCTTCTTTTTTGAAAAAGCCTTTTACTTTTGCAAAAATAGCGGGAGATTTATCAACCAGATCGGAAATGGTATTGACAATGGCGCTTTCGCTGGAAACGTTGGTACCGTTTACGTTCATCAGTCTTACTTCCCCGCCGGAAATAACAAGGAAAGTAAGGGGCGTTACAGAAAGACCGGCACCGTTTCCGCCACCAAAGTGAGGCGTTTCGCGACGGGGTGCATTTTTGCTGTCAAAATCAACGCCGCCGGAGGTGAAACCGCAACTAACCTTTGAGATCGGGATTATGGTAACGTCGCCCGGTAGCGTAATGGGAGTACCTACAACAGAATCCGCATCCAGAACCTTCTTAATATTTTCAAGCGAAGCATCAATGACCTGTTTTAATGGAATTTCGTGCATGATTATCTTCCTTTCTTTCAAAAAATCTTGTATACGTTCGGAAAAAGATTCCGATGATATCAATAAATTTGCATGTCATCACAAGGTGAAATGAAATACTGGATTTTTCCGATGTAAAATCGGGAGCAATACTTAATTTTCTATTATCACAGCGAAACTTGGAAAAATGCTGGAGCGCGGCACAAAGACCGTTTGCCCCTTGCATCACAGCACCGGTTATCAGTGCCGTTTGAGCCGCGTCGTCACTACCGATCGTTACAACAAGTTCTTTTAAATCAACCGTTGATTTTGTTAAAAACTCTTTTAAGCCTAAGGTGATAACTTTGGCAAGATGACCAAGAAACTTTGCAAAGCCGATCAAATCAACCTTTCCGTTCTTCTTCCCTTTTTGCCTGGTATTTGATGATTTTGAAGAAGTTTTATTTTGATCGTCTTTACGCTGTCCCAGTTTCTCTAAAAGCTGATAGCCGTCAAACCGTAGCCATAGAATTTTAAGCGTTACCGTAAGTTTTTGATGAAAATCAAAGATCAAATGAACTTTTAAGGTAAACACAAATAACAGAAGAAGAAAAAGAACCAAAAGGATCCAAAATACAATCATTCTTCTATGCTCTCTTCAGAATCAATACTTAATT
>JAZNRO010000127.1:0-8171 GCA_045590715.1 Eubacteriales bacterium
AGTGATAACATCACTTTTTTTCCCTTTCCGCAAAGAAAAACTTTTCCTAATAAAATATAAAAAAGCAGATAGAATTTTTCTACCTGCTTTTCTTTTTTATTTTAAAAGTTTTTTGGGGGGTGTGGGGTGGCTTTTTTTCAAAAAAGCACCCCACATACTCACTACTGTTTCAACAAAGGCTCAATAGAGCCGTCTTCGTTTTGAATATCAATGCGGGAAAGGGCCGCCAAGGTGCTTTTGCGAAAGGCCTCGATATACTCTTTCCGAAGAAGGGCCTGCTCGGCCTTTTCTTCTTCCGTTAAGCCCTCGGGGGTCTTGCTCTTTCTGGCAAGAGCGTTGATGCGGTCGATCTTTTCCTTGGTCATTTCAAAAACTCCTTCAAAGGAGTAAGATCCAGGCCATCGTAGGAAGATAAGAAGGAAAGAAGCTTTGTGAGAATCTGCTTGCAACCGCCCTCACTTCCGCTTTCCACGTTCAAAGGCATAACCGGATCGTGCACGGAAAGACGGAGCAGGAACCAGCCGTCGCCATCATCCTTACCAAAGGAGATGCGAACGCCCTCAAAGCTGTCGTCTGCCACGGAAAAGCCTTCCTTCTTGCCGTATTCTTCCAGATCGGAAAGGAGCTTTTTGCCGTAAGAAGCAAAATCCGCTTCTTTGATATCAAAGCGCAGTTCATAAGCTTCCAGAGGCTCTTCCAGATCGGCGATCAGCTCTACCAGATCTCTGCCTTCTTTTTTCATTTTCGCCGCTTCAATGAGAATACGGGTAGCAAGATAAGCACCGTCGTCCAGGAAGTAATTTTCTCTCAAGGCCGCGTGACCGCTGGTTTCAATGGCAAGGGGCGTATTGATGCCCTCATTGTTCATTTCAACAGCCTTGTTGATTACGTTTTTATAACCGCGCTTAAAACGAACGTGCTTACCGCCCAGATTCTTTTCAATAAAGGTCTTCAGTCCCGAAGACGTAATAGAGTCGGTAACGATAGCGCCGCCTTCATTTCCCTGAAGGGCAATTACGGAAGAAAGGGCAACCAGTCTGTTACGGTTGATCTCTCTGCCGGTGGAGTCTACACATCCGGCTCTGTCCACGTCCGTATCGAAAATAATACCAAGATCCGCGCCGTTTTCCTTTACCGCGCGGCAGGCAAATTCCATTGCCACCTTATTTTCCGGGTTGGGGATATGATTGGGGAAAGAACCGTCGGGCTCTAAAAACTGGGAACCGGTGGTATCTGCCCCCAGGGGCTTTAACACCTTTTCCACGTAGAATCCGCCGGCGCCGTTTCCGGCGTCCACCGTAACGTGAAAGCCTTCCAGAGGCTTGTCACCGCCGCCTACTCCGTCGCAGATCATTTTGCGAAGACGGGCTGCGTAAGTATTCATATAAGTAGAGCTGGCCACAGAGCGGAATCCGCCCTTATCGTCTGCCACCTTGCCTTCCTGGCAAAGGGTCAGGATCTCGGTGATATCGCTTCCTTCCAGACCGCCGGTGGGCAGGAAGAATTTTAAGCCGTTGCGGTTAAAGGGGTGGTGAGATGCGGTGATCTGAATGGCCGCATCCGTTACCAGATCAACGGTAGTCATAAACATAGCAGGGGTAGAAGCAAGTCCGCAAAGAATAACGCGAACGCCCTTTCTGGAAAGGGTATCCTTCAAAACTGCTTCAATTCTGGGTCCGGAAATACGGCTGTCACGACCGATCGCAACGGTGGGTACATTCTTCCCGGTCTTTTCCTTCAGCCACAGGGCAAATGCGCCTGCGATGGTACTTACCACCTCATCGGTCAGCGTAACGGGCTGTCCCTCAACGCCTTCCAGGGCGACACCGCGGATATCCGTACCGCTCTTTAACTGTTTCCAAGGTTCACAAAGCATAATTTTTTCCTCCTGGTGCTTTTAATCAATTACGTGATCTTCCAGAGCCCGCATTTTATATTCGTTAAAATACTGCTCCGTCCACAAAACCTCTCGGGGCTTGGAACCGGCATAGGGTCCCACCACGTTCATTTCCGCCATAAAGTCGATAAGCTTTGCGGCTCTGGCGTATCCCACGGAAAGTTTTCTCTGGAGAAGAGAAGTAGAAACCTTTCTTTCCGTTACGGCAACGTCAATGGCCTTTTCCAGTAAGGGATCCTTATCGGCAAACAGTCCCACCTGGGTAGGATCGCCGCCTTCTTCATCAAAGGCGCCCCTCTTCTTTTCACCGCACTTCTGGGCTTCCCGTTCAATGAGGTTGCAAACGGTTTCATCGTATGCGGCGCCACGCTGAGCGCGAATAAAGTCGCACACCGATTCCACCTCGGAATCAGATACAAAGCAGCCCTGTACACGAAGGGGCTTAGAGGAGCCAACGGGTGCATAAAGCATATCACCCTTACCAAGTAGTTTTTCCGCACCCATAATATCAATAATGGTACGGCTGTCTACCTGGCTTGCTACGGTGCAAGCAATACGGCTGGGTACATTGGCCTTAATCAGACCGGTAATAACGTCTACACTGGGTCTTTGGGTACCGATGACCAGGTGCATACCGGCGGCTCTTGCCTTCTGGGCAAGACGGCAAATGCTGGTTTCCACCTCATTTTTTGCGGTCATCATCAGATCCGCCAACTCGTCAATGATAATGACGATATGGCTCATATGTCTTCTGTCGGGATCGTTCTTGGTGGCTTCGTTATAGCCCTTGATATCACGAACGCCCACTTCTTCCAGTTCAATAAAGCGCTTTTCCATTTCGATACAGGCCCAGTTCAGCGCACCGGCCGCCTTCTTGGAATCGCTTACTACAGGAACGAGAAGATGGGGAATTCCGTTGTATTTGCTCATTTCCACCTTTTTCGGGTCGATGAGGATCATCTGCACCTCTTCCGGGGTGGCGTGATAGAGCATGCTGACAATGAGAGAGTTCAGGCACACAGATTTACCCATACCCGTTGCACCGGCAATGAGAATATGGGGCATTTTGGAAAGGTCACAGTAAATGGAGTTTCCGGCAACGTCTTTTCCAAGACTGCAATTTAAGCGGGAAGCATTGTTCTTAAACTCATCGGTTTCAATCAGCTCTCTGACAAAAACCGTTTCACGGGAACGGTTGGGCACTTCAATACCCACTGCTTCTTTGCCGGGGATCGGCGCTTCAATACGGACACCGCCCGCCGCCATGGCAAGGGCAATATCGTCCGTTAAGTTTACAATAGAGCGAACTCTTACGCCTCTCTGGGGCTGGAGTTCGTAGCGGGTAACCGCAGGACCCTTGGCAATACCGGAAACACTGGTCTTTACGCCAAAGCTGGAAAGCGTCTCCACCAGTTTGTTGGCAGTGGCTTCCTGCTCACTGCGGCTGCCGGGATCGGCCGGGGGTGCGGCCTGGAGAAGGGAAATGGGCGGGAAACGGTATTCCACCTTTTGTTCCTCTTCGCCGAACATAATATCTTCTTTTTCCTGAAGGGCTTCTCTGCACTCTTCTTCCGCCTCTTTCAGTTCATCTTCCGTCATTTCTTCCTCGGGGAAGAATACATCGTGAACTTCCTTGTGCAGATCCGGTACAGGCTCGGACTCCAGTTCTTCAAAAGGAATAAATTCTTTTTTCTCTTCAATGGGTTCCACAGGGGGAGCAGCCTCGTCACCGGGTAGGGGAATGTCAAGTTCTCCGTCGGGGATCAGATCGGCAGGAGGAACTTCCGTTACCTCTTCACCGTTTTCCAGGGCCGCAGGGCATTTGCCCTTTTTCTTCTTCTTTTCCAGGCGGAATTCCATTTTTCCCTGTTCCGCTCTCATTTGTGCGGCAAGGAGTCTTTCATCTTCTCTGCGCTGACGCTCTTCTTCTCTCCGGTCCTGTCTTTCTTCCCGGTCTTCTCTCCATCTTTCACCCAAAGGGAGAATGATGCTGCGGATCAGCTGGGCAGGAGTAGAGCCGAAAAGGAAGGTAGTAAATACGATCAGAGCAAGAATGGTGATCACGGGAGTAAAGATGCCCACGGTTTTATCTAAAATGGCGTGAACCGTGCCACCGATAAAACCGCCGTGGGTCAGAGCAACACCGCCCAAAAAGTTTTCCTTGGGAACAAAGGTGGCCTCTTTCCCGGACATAAGAGAACATAAAACGCCAAGGAAGGTCATATCACCAAAGGTAAACCAGAATTTATAAAGGTGAGAGCCGGAAGCCAGATCTCTTTTATAAAAAACGGCGTGCAATACAAGGAGAAAGGGGAAAGCAAAAGCGCCCCAGGAGAAAAGTCCCTGCAAAAATACACTCAAAAAGCCGAAATACCCCAGTTCCTCTTCTCCCAAAAGGAAGCAGAGGGCAAAAAACAGGGCAAAAATGCCCAAGATATAGGGCATTAAAATATGGATGGCCCGATCCTCCAGCCGGATCCGCTTTTTCAGATCCTTTGGACTGCGGCGGGCTGTTTTTTTCTTTTTCGCCATATAAAACCTACCTTTCCGCGGCGGTCAGACGGATGAGAAGATCCGTATCGTCCGGGGTCTGCCCGGTCAAAGCCGCCTTGTTGGAAAGGGCTTTGCCGCATTTTGCACATTCGTAGTCAATAATAAATCCTTTTTTGGGATGGGGACGGGTGCGCACGGGAACAAGGGTCCCCCGGCAAGGGTTCTGCCGATCGCCGGGAAAATTGTCTACGTGCAAGGAATACAGACAAAAGGGACAGTGATCCCGACTGGTCACACCGTTTGGCTCTACCGTTTTCCCGCAATGGGCGCAAGTAAAGCCGCTGTCGTTTTTCTGAAAGCGTTTTCCTTCCATTTTTTCCCTTTCTTATCTTTTTTCCGCTACCGTTACCCGGTATCCCCGGATCTCTTTTGTAAAAAGAGGGTATTCTTCTCCCTGAAAAAGGGCAAGATCCCCTTTTACCTCAATTTTTGAGATCACGGAAAGGCCTTTCCCGGAAATTTTGGAAAGAGCCTCTTTCCCCGTCCAAACAAGGGAGAAGGGAAGGCGTTTTTCCTCTTCGGTAAAGTATTTTTCCGCTACTCTCTCTCTTTTTTCCGAAAGACTTTCGATATCAAGACCCACTTCTTTTGAAGAAATACAAACACCGTAAAGGTCTTTGCAGTGGGAAATAGATAAAAAGCGCTTTCCGGAAGCAAAAGAAGGCTTCCCCGAAGGCTGATAAAAAACTTTGTCCGGGGGGCACTTTTTCATTTCAAAATAACAGGATAAGCTTTTTTCCAAAAGCTCTTTGGATCTTTTTTTGGCATCCTCACAAAAGGTAAGAAATATCACAAGATCCTTTGCAAGATGAAGGATCATTCTTCCTCTTCATCTTCCTCGGGAAGATCTTCTTCCATTTCATCGTCCTCGGGCAGGTCTTCCATCTCTTCTGCCGCAGCATCTTCCAGGATCTCTTCTCCGGATTCCTCTGCCGCAAGAGCTTCTTTCTCCAGTTCCTCATCGGGGGTTACTCGCTGGAAGGAAGTGATAGATTCTCCTTCTTCGGGACGCATCACAAAGATACCGGCCGCGCCACGGCCTACCAGAGAAATGCTGTCAGCGTGTACACGGACAAGCTTTCCGTCGGAAGAAATGAGAAGAAGGTCGTCTTCCGGCATCACAGCGCAAATACCTACAAGGCTACTACCTGCTTTTCCGCCCAGTGCCTGGCACTTCATACCCTTACCGCCACGGTGTTTTGCGGCAAAGTCATCAAAGCTGCTTCTCTTGCCTACGCCGTTGTCGGTAATGGTAACAAGGCTTCTTTCTTCGCCTTCGGGGAGAATGGAGACCGCACCGCAAATGGCCGCGCCTTCTGCCAGACGCATGGCTCTTACACCGCGGGCCGTTCTGCCCATAAGCCGGATCTCTTTTTCCGCAAAGCGGGTAGCAAGACCGGAAGTGGATGCTACGAACAGGTCCTGATCGCCCTGGGTCTTATTCACAAATAAGAGTTCATCGCCTTCGTTTAAGGTGATGGCCTTCACGCCGTCCCGTCTGATGTGACGGAAAAGTTTAAGCGGCGTGCGCTTTACAAAGCCGTCTTTTGTTACAAAGGAGAGGATCTCATCGGTCACCAATTTCTGTACGGATAGATATGCGGTGATCTTTTCGCCTTCCTTGAGATTAAGTACATTTACAAGGTTCGTACCCTTGGCAGTACGGCTGGCTTCGGGAATTTCAAAGCACTTCTTCACGTAAAGTCTGCCTTGGTTGGAGAAGAAGAAGACGAAGTTATGGCTGTGGCTGACGAAAAGGTCACGGATAGAGTCTTCTTCCTTGGTGGTCAGCGCACGCATACCCTTACCGCCGGTACGCTGGGCCTCGTAGTCGGAAAGTTTCTGACGCTTGATATAGCCTGCGTGGGTAATGGTAATCACTGCCTTATGCTTTTCGATCAGGTCTTCCAGAACGATATCGTCTGCCGCCTGCTCGATGGTGGTTCTTCTTTCATCGCCGAATCTCTTGCGGATCTCAAGAAGTTCTTCCTTCAGAAGGGCAAGAAGCTTTTCACGGTCAGCTAAAATTCCCTCAAGATATGCCACAAGCTTCTGCTTTTCGGCCATTTCTTCCAGGATCTTTTCAATTTCAAGACCGGCAAGACGGCCTAACGGCATTTCTACAATGGCCTGGCCCTGGGCATCGGAAAGGCCGAAATGCTCGATCAGTCCCGCCTTGGCTTCCGCTACGGTCTTATTTTTGCGGATGATCTCAATGACCTTGTCAATATTATCAATGGCAATTTTATAGCCTTCCAGAATGTGCAGTCTTGCCAGTGCCTTATTTAAATCAAATCGGCATCTGCGGGCAGTGACTTCTTCCTGATGCTTCAGGTAAAGACTGAGCATCTGCTTTAAAGACAGGGTCTTGGGCTCCCCGTTCACCAGCGCCAGCATATTCATGGCAAAGGTTTCCTGGAGCTGGGAGTATTTGTAGAGAAGGTTTAAAACAACCTCCCGGTTGGCATCGTGGCGAAGCTCGATAACAATACGGATCTTACCCTTACAGCTTTCGTCACGAAGGTCTACAATGCCCTCTACTCTCTTATCTTTTACAAGATCTGCAATGCCCTTTACCAGGTTGGATTTATTTACCTGGTAGGGAATTTCGTCTACGATAATGCACTCTCTTTTTCCGTGGGTCTCAAAGTGAGTACGGCTTCTCATCAGTACCTTGCCGCGACCGGTGAGATATGCCTGCTCAATTCCGTTTGTACCGTAGATTTTAGCGGCGGTAGGGAAGTCGGGACCCTTTACGAACTGCATCAGATCTCTGACCTGGGCTTCCGGATGATCCATTAAGTAAATGACCGCGTCAATAACCTCGCAAAGGTTGTGCGGGGGGATATTGGTGGCCATACCAACCGCAATACCCACAGAGCCGTTACACAAAAGGTTGGGGAAACGGCTGGGGAGAACGGTAGGCTCTTTTGCTTTGTTATCAAAGTTGGGGACAAAATCCACTACGTCCTTTTCAATATCCTGGAGCATGGAATTTGCCATTCTGGCCATTCTGGCTTCCGTATAACGGTAAGCGGCCGCGCCGTCACCGTCAATATTACCGAAGTTTCCGTGTCCCTCGATCAGGGGATAGCGCATAGAAAAGCTCTGGGCCAAGCGGACCATGGCATCGTATACTGCGCTGTCACCGTGAGGATGGTAGTGACCCAAAACGTTACCAACGGTGGTAGCGGACTTGCGGAAAGGCTTGTCGTGGGTCAGTTTATCCTCGTACATAGCGTAAAGGATACGGCGGTGTACCGGTTTTAAACCGTCACGGACGTCGGGAAGAGCACGGCCTACGATTACACTCATAGAGTAATCAATATAGCTCTTCTTAATTTCCTTGACGATATCTACGTTTTCAATTTTCAGACCTTCTAAATTCAGTTCCATAGGGTCTTATCCTTTCTGTCTTTGGAAAAAGATGTTTCACAGTGAAAGTTTCACAAAGCATCTCTTTCTCTTTTTTCCTTTCGCCCTTGTGAATTGAGCGACGGAAAAGATCTTTCCGGTGCTTTGAAAATCCCCGTTTTTTCAAGGATTTTCACCAATTTTTTCTTGTGGTTTTATTTTCCACAAGCCTGTGGAAAACTTTCTCTTTTTCCCGAGTTACACACAGTTTCCACAGAGTTTTCCACAGTTAAACGTCCAAATTCTGCACGTATTTGGCATTTTGCTCGATAAATTCTCTTCTGGGCTCTACTTTATCGCCCATGAG
>JAZNRO010000128.1:0-6484 GCA_045590715.1 Eubacteriales bacterium
CGCGGGACCCATTTATGGGTAGTAAGTAACAGTTGCATGGCTGGCAGGCCAATCTAAAAACGCACTTGTGCGTCGCCAGTATTGTTTAGGGCTGTGCCCGAAAATGAAATACCCCCCGTTATACGGGGGGATATTTATTATTTAGTGGAACTGGGAGTGATAAAGGGAGTGGTAGAAACCGCCTTTTTTCAGCAGGGTTTCGTGATCTCCTTGCTCAATGATCGTTCCGTCTTTTACCACCAAAATGGTATCGGCGTTTTGAATGGTGGAAAGTCTGTGCGCAATGATAAAGCAGGTTTTGTTTTCCATGAGCCCGGTCATAGCGTTTTGGATCTGAATTTCCGTGCGGGAGTCTACGTTGGAGGTAGCCTCGTCCAGAATGAGAATGGGCGCTTTGGAGAGAAAGGCACGGGCGATGGTAATCAGCTGTTTCTGTCCTTTGGAGATATTTACACCGTCGTCGGAAAGGATGGTGCGATAGCCTTCGGGCAGACTGTTGATATAAGAGTCGATCTTGGCTGCCCTTGCGGCGGCGTAAACCTCTTCAGGGGTGGCATCCTCTCGTCCGTAAACGATGTTATCGTATATGGTGCCGTAGAAGAGCCAGGTATCCTGGAGTACCATATTGAAAGCAAGGCGCAGATCACTGCGCTTGATCTTGGTAGAGGGAATGCCGTCAATGAGGATCTGGCCCTTTTGATGGTCGTAAAAGCGCATGAGAAGATTGATAATGGTCGTTTTTCCTGCGCCGGTGGGCCCTACGATGGCAACAACCTTGCCTTTTTCCGCAGTAACGGATACGTTCTTGAGGACTGTTTTATCTTCCGTGTAGCCAAAGCTTACGTCCTTTAATAAAACATCGCCTTTTACCTTTTTTAGTTCCTTGGCATCGTTTTCGTCCGTTTTTTCCGGCTCTTCATCCAAAATGCCGAATACCCGTTCTGCGGCGGAAAAGGCAGACTGGATCTCGTGAAGAATGTTAGAAAATTCGTTGATGGGCCCGGCAAATTTTCTGGAGTACTGAACGAACTGGGCCACACCGCCAAGGGTAATGAAGAAAACAGAAGTTTCCAGTATTTTACCGTTTTGGGAGTACATATAAAGGATACCGCCCATAATGGCAACCAGGGTCATGGAAAGATTGTTTATGAGGTTAATGGTGGGATAAAGCAGAGCCGCGTTGTATTCCGCTTTGTAGTAGGCGTCCATGGTCTCGTCGTTGATCTTATTAAAACGGGAGGACATGACTTCTTCTCTTCCATAAGCGGAGATGGTACGGGATCCGGTGAGCATTTCTTCCGCATAGCCGTTTAATTCCCCGTATTTTTTCGACCGTCTTCTGAAAAGGGGACGGACTTTTTGGGAGCGGTACTTGGTGAAAAGAAGGGAAGCGGGAACGGTTAAGGTGAAAATGAGGATCATGGGCTTTGATATCTGCCACATAAACAGAAGTGAGCCAACTACGGTGTAGATACTGGTCAGGATCTGTACCAGATCGTGGGAGAGGGTGCTGTTGATGGTGTCGATATCGTAGGACAAGTGACTGATAATATCGCCGGTAGCGTGGGTATCAAAGAAGTTTACGGGAAGGGTGGTCAGTTTTTCAAAGACCTGCTTTCGCATTTTGTAGATGATCCTTTGGCTTAATTGGATCATTACTACGGAAAGCACGTAGGAAAGCAGGGCAGAGATGGCGTAGCAGGAAAGCATGGTAGCGATATTTTTCCAAACGCCGGAAAAATTCACTCCGCCGCTTTGTTCAATACAGTCAATTGCGGCGCCGGAAAACCGTGGGCCCAAAAGAGATAATTGGTTGGACCCCAGGGTGAGAATGAGAGCAATGATGAATAAGGGCCACTGCTCCAGTACGTATCTGCCCAGCCTTAGGAAGATGCCTTTTTTGTTTCTTTTTTTCATATTATTTTCAGTCAAGGAAAGCACCTCCCATCTGGGAATCGCTGATCTCTTTGTATTCCGGACAGGTCTCCATCAAATCTTCGTGTTTTCCGTTTCCGATGATCGCGCCGTTTTCAATTACCAGGATCAGATCGCAGTTTTTCACGGAGCTGACTCGCTGGGCTACGGTAATGACGGTGGAATCCGGAATGTTTTGAGAAAGGGCCTGCCGCAGGTTGGCGTCGGTCTTGTAATCCAGGGCAGAGGAGGAGTCGTCCAAAATCAGGATATCGGGATTTCCTGCAATGGCACGGGAAATGAGGAGTCTTTGCCGCTGACCGCCGGATAGGTTGGTACCGCCGGTGGTTACCTTGTGGGAATAGCCATCGGGCAGGGCAGAAATAAAGGGGTGAGCCTGGGCGATCTCTGCCGCTTTGATCATATCTTCTTTTGTAATGTCCCGGCCGAAACAAATGTTTTCTTCAATGGTTCCGGCGTAAATAAAGTCGTTTTGAAAAGCAATGCCAAACATAGCGGTAAGCTCTTCCGGCTCATAGGAGCGTACGTCTTTTCCGTGAATGCGGATCACACCAGAATTTACGTCGTAAAAGCGCATCAAAAGGCGCAGAAGGGTGGACTTTCCGCTTCCGGTAGCGCCGATGATACCGAGGCTTTCGCCCTTTTTCAAGGCAAAAGAAACGTTTTTGATATTGTTTTCTTTGCCAAGATAGGAAAAGGAAACGTTTTCAAACGAAATGTGGTAAGAGGGATCGCCCTTGCCGTCGTCTTCCCGGATCTTCAGTTCGCTCTCCTCTTCCAATACTTCAAAAATACGCTTGGCGGAGGCGGCGCATTTGGTAAACATAACGAACATACGGGAGATGGACATCATTGCCATAGAAATGAGGGTGAAATACTGCATAAAGGCAATGACCGTTGAGGCAGAGGAAGTGCCTTTTGATACAAAGTAAGCGCTCAGTCCGATAACGCCCACAATACCCATATTCATCAGTAGGGTCATAATGGGATTTACTACACCCATGATCATTCCCGCCTTGGTTTCGTTTTTCTTTAAGGCTAAATTTGCTTTGTCGTAGCGGGCGTTTTCATAATCCACTTTGGAAAGGGCTTTGATCACGCGAATACCCTGGGCGTCTTCCCGGACTACCCGCACCATTTTATCAACGGATCTTTGTACTCCTGAATATAGGGGAACACCCATACGGGATACGTTGTATACCACGATGAAAATAAAGGGCAGAGTGGCGATCATCACAAGGGCCAGTTTCCAGTCCATCAAGAGGGTGATCATGGTGCCGCCCATTAAAAGAATGGGAGCGCGGATACCCATTCTCTGCATCATACCAACGAAATTCTGTACGTGATAGGTATCAGAGGTGATTCTGGATTCCAGAGAGGGAATGGTGAAACGGTCCGTGCTTCTGGCGGAAAGACCAAGGGTCTTGGAAAACAGCTCTTTTCTCATACGGGTGGCAAAGAGCATGGTAGTTTTTGCTGCCATTCTATTGGCGGTGATATTGCCAACGCAGGCAACAAATGCACAAAAGGCCATCAAAACCCCGTAAAACAAAATCTTATTAATCTCGTTGCTCTCAATGACGTTTTCTAAAATGTAACTGAGTAAAAAGGGGATGATCAGCTCCGCTACGGTACCGATCACTTTGATGGTGATCCCTTTTGCAATTCTTTTCCGTAAGGGTTTGAGGTAAGTAAAGATCCAACTCAATTTTCTTCTCCCCCTTCCAGAATTTCTTTTGCTTTTTTCTGCATCCGACTTAAAACAGCGTCGAAGACGTCCAGTTCTTCCTGAGGGATTCCTTCTGATAAAAGGGTCATCCATTCAAGGGAAACCTTTTGAATTTCCGGAAGGACTGCAAGCATCTTTTCCGTAGGGAAGACGGAAAACTGCCTTTTGTCGCTTTCCAGCGCTTTTCTTTCAATATAGCCTTTCTCTTCCAGATAGTTTAAATTTCTGCAAGCCGTGCTCTTGTTCACACAAAGTTCCTGAGCAATCTCCTCTTGGGAGCGGCCGGGTACTGTGCTAATAGCCAATACGTAAGCGTAATGGCAGCTTTGCAGATCCCGGGCAGAAATTTTACTGCTTCTGTAAATGGCCTGGGAACGGCTGATATTATTCAGCACCTTCATAAATTTTGACATCCAAATACCTCATTCAAATAGTTGCGCTTGCAACAGTTTCTAGCGCAACTATTATAAAGAAAATGGAAAGATATGTCAATAAAATGATAAGAAATTTTCGGTTTTCTATAAAAAAGCCTCGCAGTACCAAGTACAGCGAGGTTTACTTTTATTTATTAAAAGATACGGGTTTTGTTTCGCCGGTGTCAAAAGCATTGGGGCCGGGGTCAGACATGGAAAAATACATTTTTGCCGCTTGGGTCGTTCCAAAATCACGGTTTGATCCGGTGTTTTGCACTTTGTTAAAGGCATCGCGGAACATTTGGTTATGGGCTTCTTCCCGGTTTAAGAGAAAATCAATGGTTTCCCGTACTTTTTTGTCGTCGATCTGTCTGTAAAGGTATTCGTATACCACTTTGGCTCGCTGTTCGGATGCGATATTACTTAAGAGATCTGCGCACAGATCCCCGGTAACGGTTACATAATCTGCGGTCCAAGAATAGCCGGAAGCATTGATAAGGCCGGGATTCAGACCTAAAATCACGTGGGATTGTATTTCGCCGCAGGGAACTTTTGCCGCATCAACATCGTGGCCGTTTAATAGATTGATGGTCTGTGCCACCATTTCCATATGGCCCAGTTCTTCCGCGGCAATGTCAAGGAAGAGATCTTTGATTTCGGGATCTTTGATTCTGAAACTTTGGGACATATATTGCATCGCAGCTTTTAATTCACCGTTTCCGCCGCCAAGCTGTTCTTGTAAGAGCGCCGCATATTGGGGATTGGGCTTTTCAACCGCAACAGGATGAAAAAGCATTTTTTCGTGTTTAAACATTTTCTTACCTCTCTATCATTTTTTGTGTAATTCAATTTCCACCGGGACCATCATGGCGCTGACGGGTATCGGAGATTTCAATTTTTCCCTTAATATCACCGGGTTTCATAAGGTTTTTTGAATCTTTTTTTGTTTTTCTGTTTTTGCGCATCCTTATTTTCAGACATATCTTTTGCTCCTTTTTCTCCTTTTGTTATTCTTATTTTCAGCGGTGTTATGGTAATTTATACGAAAACTTAATGTGGGTTAAAATTTAAACCGGTCGTAAATACTAATGAAAAGTGATCGGAGGTGAAAATATGGATAAAAATGAAATGCCCATAGGCTTTTCTATGGCACTTGCCATGAATCCCGCAGCAATGCAAAATTTTGCACTTCTTAGCGAAGACAAGAAACAACAGATCATAAACGGAACCCATTCTGTAAAGTCAAGAGAAGAGATGCAACGCTATGTAGACAGCCTAAAATTTAATACCGCTTTTTAAAATCAAAGTTTAAAAACTAAAAACAAAAAAAGCCCCTGTTAGGGGCTTCTTCTTTTGGTCGGAGTAGCGTTATAGTAATCAAGCACAAACCCGCATAAATACTAGGTTTTTCGCAGCCATAAACAGTACAAAGGTCTTGATTACTATTCGGTTTAGTATTTGTGGGGTGTTCATACCCAACCTGATTTTAATAATATTAAACGAACAAACTACTCTTTTTCGTCGTCCAAAAAACAAGATATATCATAATACACTCCACAAATGTTTCCGTTTTCCTGTGCTTCTAAATCAATTTCGCATATAAAGTTATAATCGTTTTTTAATTCTAAAAATTGTAATTGATTTGGGACCAAATCGACATATAAATCTTTTAAGGATTCATCTCTAGTATTTAATGCGGCGATTCTAAATTCATTTTGATATTTATACTTTTTTCTTTTGTGAAAACAGCACTCCAACGAATATTCTTTTGAGTGTATGTCAAATTGAGGAATGTAATCATAATCATCGTATAATACCTTCTTAGACATAAAAGAGAGTCTTTTCTTTTTTAACTCATCTTTTATTTTGTGAATAAACTCATCATCAAATATCATAATGGCGCAGTTTTCTACCCCACCTTTGTCTTTGCATAACTCTTCAATTAAATGTATCGGTATTTTATGAATGAATTTCGTTTCGCTTTTTTTATCAAAACACTTTAATCCTAGAGCATAAAAACAAAAAGCACATTGATTTGCATTTATTCTTATATTATTCCCGCTTTTATAACCATGTATTTCCTCATATTCTGAATCTGGAGTACGTATGTATAATTGAATTTTTTGAGTTAAACTTGCCTCATAAGAATCTCCAACTTCTTGAGCTCCGTCTTCTTCCATTTTTCTATAGTCTTTTAATAATCCAAAATAAACCTGTCCATCTTGTTGAAAATTCTTTATAAATTTCTTTTCAATTATTTTAAAGAAGACAACAAAATCATTATTTTCCTTTATGTTTTCTACTTTGAACATATCCCATCACCCTTTGGATTTGCGTTCTTTGGCACATTCTGGGCAGCTGTTACCTCTCTGTCTATTGTATATCAACGCTTGCCATTCGTGTCCTT
>JAZNRO010000129.1:0-41328 GCA_045590715.1 Eubacteriales bacterium
TCGCAGTTCGCGGCGCCATCCCCGGTGCAAAGAACGGCATCGTGTTCATCCGTGACAGCGTAAAAGCTTAATCCAAGAGAAGGGAGAAAAATAAATGCCTAACGTAAAAGTTTATGATATGGCAGGACAGGTTACCGGTGAAATCGCCCTTTCCGAGGAGCTCTTCGGCGCAGAAATCAATAAGAGCGTATTGCACAGCGTTGTCCGCGCATATCTGATCAATCAAAGACAGGGTACTCAGTCTACCAAGACCCGCAGTGAAGTTTCCGGCGGCGGCAAAAAGCCCTGGAAGCAGAAAGGTACCGGCAGAGCTCGTCAGGGTTCTACCCGTTCTCCTCAGTGGACTCACGGCGGTATCGCCCTGGGACCCAAGCCCCGTACATTCCACGTAAGTGTAAACAAGAAAGTGAAGAGAATCGCTCTGAAGAGTGCTCTCTCCGCAAAACTGGCTGAAAATGAGATTTTCGTAGTTGAAGGTCTGAAGGCTACCGAGTATAAGACCCGTCCTATGGTAAATATGCTCAACGCCCTCGGCGCTGACAGAAAGCCCCTCGTGGTACTTCCCGAAGTTGACAAAATGACCATTAAGAGCTTTGCCAACATCCCCGGTGCTACCACCTGCCAGGCTAACAACCTCAACGTTTACCAGATCCTCAACCACAGAAAGCTTGTGATCTCCAAAGAGTCCGTTGAAATCATGGAGGAGGTATACAAAGCATGAAAACAGCTTACGATATTATCTTAAAGCCGGTGATCACCGAAGCATCCATGACCGCTACCGCAACCCAGAAGAAGTACACCTTCCGCGTAGCAAAGGACGCTACTAAGATCGAGATCGCCCGCGCAGTAGAAGAATTGTTCAAAGTTGAAGTAAAGAGTGTTAACACCGTTTCTATGAAGGCTAAGTCCAAGAGAATGGGTTACCACGTAGGCAAGACCAGCGAATGGAAAAAGGCCATCGTTACCTTGACTGAGAACTCCAAGACCATCGAGTTCTTCGATGGAATGATGTAAGGAGGTAACAACATGGCTGTAAAAGTCTATAAGCCGACTACCCCCGGCAGAAGAAATATGAGTGTGCAGGACTACTCCATGCTGACCAAGAAAGCTCCCGAAAAGAGCCTTCTGGAACCCATGAAGAAGCACTCCGGCCGTAACAACCTCGGCCGCATCACCGTTCGTCATCACGGCGGCGGAAACAGAAGAAAATACAGAATCATCGACTTCAAGAGACAGACCGAAGGCGTTGCAACCGTAATCGCTCTCGAGTACGATCCCAACAGAACCGCAAACATTGCTCTCATTCAGTACGAAGACGGCAAGAAGAGCTACATCATCGCTCCCGCGGATCTGAAAGTTGGTGATAAGATCAGCTCCGGTGCAGAATCCGATATCAAACCCGGTAATGCACTTCCCATCGCAAATATTCCTGTAGGTACTATGATCCACAACATCGAGCTCTACCCCGGTAGAGGCGCGCAGATGGTTCGTTCCGCAGGCGCTATGGCTCAGCTGATGGCAAAAGAAAACGGCATGGCTCAGGTAAGACTTCCTTCTTCCGAAGTAAGATTGGTTCGCCTGGACTGTGTTGCTACCATCGGTCAGGTAGGTAACCTGGAGCACGAAAACGTGAAGATCGGTAAAGCCGGTAAGAAGAGACATATGGGCATTCGTCCTACCGTACGCGGTTCCGTAATGAACCCCTGCGATCACCCCCACGGTGGTGGTGAAGGTCGTTCTCCCATCGGTCGTCCCACTCCTGTTACTCCTTGGGGCAAACCCACCATGGGCTACAAGACCAGAAACAAGAAGGCGCGTACCAATAAGTTTATTGTGAAGCGCAAGAACGATCGCTGAGAGAGGAGATAGGTAATTATGTCTAGAAGCATTAAGAAAGGACCTTTCGTCCAAGAGAAACTTTTTGCAGCAATCGTTGAGATGAACAACAAGAACGAAAAGAAGGTTATCAAGACCTGGTCCCGTTCTTCCACCATCTTCCCCGAATTTATCGGTCACACCATTGCTGTTTATGATGGCAGAAAACATGTTCCGGTATATGTAACTGAGGACATGGTTGGTCACAAACTGGGCGAGTTCGCTCTCACCCGTACTTTTAAGGGCCACTCCGGCTCCAAAGTAGCCAACCACTAATCTAAAGGAGGAAACTGACAATGAACGAAACGGCAAAGAAAAGAGCCGTGGCACACAGAAACGAAGTTCGGATTTCTCCGAGAAAAGTTCAGATCGTTCTTGACCTCATCAGAGGCAAAGATGCTGAACTGGCAAAGGGAATTCTGAAGAACACGACCAAAAGTGCCGCAGAACCTATTTTGAAGATTTTGAATGAAGCGATTGCAAACGCTGAAAACAATTTCCAGATGGATAAAGAAAAGCTTTTTGTTGCTGAGTGCTACGCTACTCCCGGCACCACGCTGAAGAGAATTCAGCCCAGAGCACAGGGTAGAGCATTCCGCATCTACAAGAGAGCTTCTCACATCACCATCGCAGTAGAAGAGAAAGGAGGAAATTAAGAGATGGGACAGAAAGTTAATCCTCACGGCCTTCGTGTCGGTGTAATCAAAGACTGGGATTCCAGATGGTTTGCTAAGGATGAAGATTTCGGCGACACTCTTGTTTCCGACTACAAACTTAGAAAGTATCTGAAGGAAAAACTGCAGGCTGCAGGCGTTCCCAAGATCGAAATCGAAAGAACCGTTTCCAAGGTTCGCGTGACCATTCACTGCGCTAAACCCGGTATTATCATCGGCCGCGGCGGTGCAGAAATCGAAAAGCTTCGCGCAGAATTGGAAAAAATGCTCGGCAAGTCCGTTGCAGTAAACGTAGCAGAAGTTAAGCTCCCCGACCTGAATGCTCAGCTGGTTGCTGAAAACATCGCAGGTCAGTTGGAAAGAAGAATTTCCTTCCGCAGAGCTGTGAAACTTGCTATCGGCAGAACCATGCGCCTTGGCGCTCGCGGTATTAAGGTATGCGGCTCCGGCCGTATCGGCGGTGCAGAAATTGCCCGTACCGAGCACTACCACGAAGGTACCATCCCGCTGCAGACCATCCGTGCTGACATCGACTACGGCTTTGCTGAAGCCAATACCACCTACGGTAAAGTTGGTGTTAAGATCTGGATCTACAGAGGCGAGGTTCTTCAGACCGTAAACCGCACCAACCCCAGAAGAAACGATTTCCGTAACGACCGTCGTCCCCGCGGTGACAGAAAGCCCGGCGAACGCAGAGGCGATCGTAGATTCAACAACAATTCTTCCAGAGAAGGAGGACGCAGAAATGTTAATGCCTAAGAGAGTCAAATATCGCCGCGTTCACCGTGGAAGATTGACCGGTAAGGCATATCGTGGCAACAAGGTTACCAATGGTACCTATGGTCTGATGGCACTGGAACCCGCTTGGGTTACCAGCAACCAGATCGAAGCTGCCCGTATTGCTATGACCCGTTACATCAAGCGTGGCGGTAAAGTTTGGATCAAGATTTTCCCCGACAAACCCATCACCGAGAAGCCTGCTGAAACCCGAATGGGTTCCGGTAAAGGTTCTCCCGAATACTGGGTTGCCGTTGTTAAGCCCGGCAGAGTAATGTTCGAAATGGACGGAATCAGCGAAGAAGTTGCGAAAGAAGCAATGCGTCTGGCTTCCCACAAACTGCCGATCAAGTGTAAATTCGTAACCAAGGAAGTTAAGGAGGATACACTGTGATGAAGTTAAACGAAATCAGAGAAAAGAATATCGACGAGTTGAATGCTGAGCTTGTTGCGAAGAAAGAAGAACTCTTCAACCTCCGCTTCCAGCACGCCATCAACCAGCTGGATAACCCCCAGAAAATCGTAGAGGCTCGTAAGACCATCGCGCGTCTTATGACCGTGATCCGCGAGAAGGAAATCCAGGCTGACAAAGACTCCGCACAGTAAGTAAAGGAGATTAGAGAACATGGATAGAAACCTGAGAAAGACCCGTGTAGGAAAGGTCGTTTCCAACGCTACCGATAAGACCATCGTTGTTGCAATCGAAGACAACGTAAAGCACCCCTTGTACAGCAAGATCATCAAGAAGACCGTAAAGTTTATGGCTCACGATGAAAACAACGAGTGCGGTGTTGGTGATAAGGTAGAAATCATGGAAACCAGACCCCTTTCCAAGAATAAAAGATGGCGCCTTGTCAGAATTATTGAAAAGGCGAAATAAACCGACCAGGAGGTAACGAAAAGTGATTCAGCAAGAAAGCAGAATGAAAGTCGCCGACAACACCGGCGCAAAAGAACTGCTTTGCATCCGCGTCCTCGGTGGCACCGGCAGACGTTATGCTGGCATTGGCGACGTAGTCGTTTGTGCAGTGAAAAAAGCGGCTCCCGGCGGCATGGTGAAAAAGGGCGACGTGGTAAAGGCTGTTGTTGTTAGAACCGTACAGCCCACCCGCAGAAACGACGGATCCTACGTAAGATTCGACGAAAACGCAGCAGTTATCATCAAAGAAGACAAGAACCCCAGGGGAACCCGTATTTTCGGACCGGTTGCAAGAGAACTTCGTGATAAAGACTATCTGAAGATCCTCTCTCTCGCTCCTGAAGTACTCTAAGCCTTGTCCCGCTTATCGTAACATATCGAAAGGAGAAAAGTGCTGAGCAATTCTCATAAAGAAGAATTGTAGGCAGCACGCCTAAGAACAATGAGTAACAAGCTTCACATTAAAAAAGGCGATACAGTCGTTTTGAATGTTGGCAGCTATTCCAACAAGTTCACGAAGCCCGGCGAACGCAAGACCGGTAAGGTTTTGGAAGTTAGCCCCAAGGAAGGCAAAGTGATCGTGGAAGGCATCAACATGGTGACCAAGCACGTGAAGCCCAGAAAACAGGGCGAAGCCGGCGGTATCGTACAGGCAGAGGCTCCCATCAACGCATGCAAGGTTAGCGTTTACTGCCCCAAGTGCAAGAAGGGTGTCAGAACCAAAATCAAAGTAGAAGACGGTAATAAGACCCGCGTTTGTGCAAAATGCGGTGCTGAACTGTAAGGGAGGATACTGAAATGGTAAAAATGAAAGAATTTTATCTGAACGAAGTTGCTCCCGCTATGATGGAGGAATTCAAGTATAAGAGCGTTATGCAGATCCCCAAGATCGACAAGATCGTGGTGAACGTAGGCGCAGGCGAAGCAAAAGAGAACGCTAAAGTAATCGATAACATCATCGACGACCTTTCTGCCATCACCGGTCAGAAAGCAGTTCCCACCTTCGCAAAGAAATCCGTTGCAAACTTCAAGCTCCGTCAGGGCCAGAAGATCGGTGCAAAAGTTACCCTCCGCGGTGACGTTATGTACGAATTCATCGATCGTCTGTTCCACCTGGCACTGCCCAGAGTTCGTGACTTTAAGGGTATCAACCCTGATGCATTCGACGGACGCGGAAACTACTCTCTCGGTATCAAAGAGCAGCTGATCTTCCCCGAAATCGAATACGACAAGATCGACAAAATCCGCGGTATGGACATTGTGTTCGTAACCACCGCTAACACCGATGAAGAAGCACGCAAGCTGCTCTCTCTCATGGGTGCACCGTTTGCAAGATAAGGTAAGGAGGAAAAGAAAATGGCAAAGAAAGCGATGATCTTGAAGCAGCAGAAAAAGCAGAAGTATTCTACCAGAGAATACACCAGATGCAAGATCTGCGGCCGTCCCCATGCTTATCTTCGTAAATTCGGTATCTGCCGTATCTGCTTCCGCGAATTGGCTTACAAGGGCCAGATCCCCGGAGTAAGAAAGGCAAGCTGGTAAGAATCCGGCAAAATATGTGTTCAAGTGCGGCTTTGCCGCAAACTAAATGCAATTAGGAGGAAAATTAAATGCAAATTTCAGACGTTATTGCTGATATGCTCACTCGTATCAGAAACGCAAATGCTGCAAAGCATGAAAGTGTTGATATCCCCAACTCCAACATGAAGAGAGCAATCGCTCAGATCCTGCTGGACGAAGGTTATATCAAAGGTTTTGAAGTTGTGGACAACGGAAACCAGGGTATCATTCGTGTGACCCTGAAGTACGGTCCCAACAAGCAGAGAATCATTCAGGGTATTCGCAGAGTATCTAAGCCCGGTCTTCGTATCTACGCTAGCTGTGAAGAAATCCCTCAGGTTATGCACGGTCTCGGTGTTGCCATCGTATCCACTTCTAAGGGTATTATGACCGACCGCGCTGCAAGAAAAGCAAACGTTGGCGGCGAAGTGCTCGCTTTCGTTTGGTAAGGGAGGGTAATTGATATGTCTAGAATTGGATTGAAGCCCATTGCGATCCCCGCAGGCGTTAAGGTTACCGTAAACGGTAGCACCGTTACTGTTCAGGGTCCCAAAGGTACTCTCACAAAAGAAATCAGCCCCTTGATGATCGTCGAAGTTGGCGCTACCGAGATCCTCGTAAAGCGTCCCAACGATGAAAAGACTGCAAAGAGCCTCCACGGCCTTTCCCGTACCCTCATCTCCAACATGGTAGAGGGTGTTACCCAGGGATTCAAGAAGGACCTGGAAATCAGCGAAGGCGGTTACCGCGTTGCAAAGAAAGGCAACCAGATCGTAATGAACCTGGGTTATTCCCACGACGTTGTTATGACCGAAGAAGACGGTATCACCTTTGAAGTACCGGATGCCAACCACATCTCCGTTTGCGGTATCGACAAGCAGAGAGTTGGCCAGGTTGCTGCTGAAGTAAGAGGTAAAAGACCTCCCGAACCCTACCTGGGCAAGGGCGTTAAGTACGTTGGCGAACGCATTCGCCGTAAATCCGGTAAGGCCGGTAAATAAGGAAAGGAGTGGAAATAAATGGTTTCTCGCGTTGATACTAATAAAAAACGTATTAGAAGACATAAAAGAGTCCGCGGTAAGATTTTCGGTACCGCACAGAAGCCTAGACTTTGCGTTTTCAGATCTCTGAAAAACATCTACGCTCAGGTTATCGATGACCAGACCGGTAAGACTCTGGCCTCCGCTTCCTCCCTTGATAAGGAATTCAATCAGTACGGCGGCAACAAAGAGGCCGCAAAGCTTGTGGGACAGGCAGTTGCAAAAGCTGCTCTGGAAAAAGGCATTACTGAAGTCGTATTTGACCGTGGCGGTTACATCTTCCACGGACGCGTTCAGGAATTGGCCGAAGGCGCCCGCGAAGCTGGTTTAAAATTCTAAAGGGGGAAATGATATGGCACAGAAAATTGATGCGGCTACTCTCGATCTGAGAGAAGACGTTGTTTACACCAAAAGCGTTTCCAAAACCGTAAAAGGTGGTCGTGTACGTAAGTTCTCCGCACTGGTTGTGGTAGGCGACGGTCAGGGTCACGTAGGCTACGGCCTCGGAAAGGCTTCCGAGCGTCCTGAAGCTGTCCGCAAGGGCGTTGAAGACGCAAAGAAAAATATGATTAAGGTTTCCACCAAGGGAACCACTATTCCTCACGAGATCCTTGGCGTGTTCGGCGCTGGCAAAGTTCTTCTGAAGCCCGCTCCCAAGGGTACCGGTATCATTGCCGGTGGCAAGGTGAAGAGTGTTCTGCAGCTGGCAGGCATTTCCGACATCCGTGCAAAGTGCCTGGGCACCAACAACCCCGGCAACGTTGTAAAGGCAACCTTTGAAGGCCTTCGCGCTCTCCGTTCTGCTCAGGAAGTAGCAGAAATGAGAGGCAAGACTACTGAGGAAATTCTGAACTGAACGAGGAGGAGAAACAATGGCTCTTAAAATTACTCTCGAGAAAAGCCTGATCGGCAGACTCGAAAAGCAGAAAAAGACTGCTGCTTCCCTCGGCCTGAAGAAAATCGGCGATTTTACCGTTCAGGAAGATAACGCAGCAGTGAAGGGCAAAATCGAAGTGATCAAACATATGGTTCGCGTCGAGAACGCCTGAGAAAATAGGAGGAAACACAATGAAGCTTCATGAATTGGCTCCTGCCGTGCCCACCAAAAAGGCATGGCGCAAGGGCAGAGGCCCTGGCTCCGGCAACGGTAAAACCGGTGGCCGTGGACATAAGGGTCAGCAGGCTCGCTCCGGTGGCGGTGTTCGCATCGGCTTCGAAGGCGGTCAGATGCCTGCATATAGAAGACTTCCCAAACGTGGTTTTAACAACGACAGATTTGCAACCAATTACGCAATCGTAAATCTTTCCGATCTGGAAAAGCTTTTCGATAACGGCGCAGTTGTTGATCTGGTTGCACTGGTGGAAGCAAATGTAATTTCTAAGCCGCTGGACGGTCTTAAGGTTCTTGGCAACGGTAATCTTACCAAAAAGCTGACTGTAAAGGCTCACAAGATTTCCGAAGCTGCGAAGGCTAAGATCGAAGCAGTAGGCGGAACGGTTGAGGTGATCTAAGTGCTTAAAACATTCGCTAACGCTTGGAAGCTCCCTGATCTCCGCAAGAAAATGCTTTTTACGCTGATGATCATCGTAATTTACCGTATCGGTTGTGTCCTTCCGGTTCCTTTTATTGATCCCAAGGCCATCGCTGATTGGTTTTCTCAGGAGACCTCAGGCACGATGCTCCAGTATTTGAACATTTTATCTGGTAGCGCATTTTCCCAAGCGACTTTGTTCGCACTTTCCGTATCCCCTTACATTACTTCTTCTATCGTTATCCAGCTTCTTACCATTGCAATTCCTGCTTTGGAAAGACTGTCTAAAGAAGGCGAAGAAGGAAAGAAAAAAATCACCCAGATCACCCGTGTTGCAACCGTTGCAATCGCACTGATCACCTCTTTCGGTTACTACGTAACCTTAAAGAGCAGTGCGGTGAACGCGATCTCCGATCCCAACTGGTTCAAAGCAACCGTGATCATCGCCTGTCATTGCGCAGGTGCAGCTCTTATTATGTGGCTGGCTGAAAAAATCAATGAGAGTGGTCTCGGCAACGGTATCTCCATGATTCTTTTCGCGAACATCATTGCCGCGCTTCCTACCATGGTAACCGGCTTTGTGAATACGCTGAATCTTGGCGGTGACGTTTCCTTCAAGAGCATCACCTCTACCATTTTGGTTTATGCACTCTTTATCGTCATCGCGATTCTGATCGTCGCATTCGTTGTCTTCATGACCGAATCCGAAAGAAAGATTTCTGTTCAGTACGCAAAGAGAGTAGTAGGCCGTAAGATGTACGGCGGTCAGAGCACTCACCTTCCCATTAAGTTGAACATGTCCGGCGTTATGCCCATCATCTTTGCATCCAGCATTCTTATGCTCCCTGCAACGGTGGCCATGTTCTTCCCGGATCCCAAAGCGGGCTCCTTCTGGGCAGGCTTCTTGAGTCTCTTCAGCACCACCAACATCTTCTATGTACTCATTGAACTTGTTCTCATCATTGCGTTCTCTTACTTCTATCTTGCGATTTCCTTTAATCCCGTAGAAGTAGCGAACAATCTGAAGAAGAACGGTGGATTTATCCCCGGACTCCGTCCCGGTAAACCTACCAGTGATTTCATTTCCAGCTCCCTGAAGAAGATCACCCTCATCGGTGCATTCTTCCTGGCAGCCATTGCCGTACTCCCGATGGTCGTAAACATCATCTCCTCTTTGGTAGGCGGTGTTGACCTTGGCAGCGTTTCCTTCGGTGGAACCTCCATGCTCATCGTAGTAGGCGTTGTACTGGAAACCGTTCGTGACCTGGAATCCCAGATCACCATGAGACACTATAAAGGATTTCTTGGGTAAAAAGTAAAAATGAAATTGATTTTTCTCGGAGCGCCCGGTGCCGGAAAAGGAACGCAGGCAGCGCGTATCAGCGCCGCCCTTGCGATTCCGGCAATTTCAACCGGCGACATCATAAGATCGGCCATCAAAGAAGGAACCCCCTTGGGCCTTGAATTCAAGCGCTATACCGATTCCGGTTCCTTGGTTCCCGATGACCTGGTTTGCGCCTTGGTCAAAGAAAGACTGTTAAAACCCGATTGCGAGAAGGGTTTTATCCTGGATGGCTTTCCTCGCACGTTAGAACAGGCAAAATTCCTGGACGAAAACCAGATCGTTATTGACGGTGTCCTTGAGATCCAGGTAAGTGATGAGGATATCGTAGAGCGTATGGGCGGCAGAAGATTTTGTCCCCAGTGCCAGAAGACTTATCACGTAATTTATTCTAAACCTGCGGAAGAAGGGGTTTGTGACACTTGCAAAGTGGCACTTTCTATCCGAGAGGATGACAAACCCGAAACCGTTCTTCATCGCTTATCGGTATATCACAAGCAGACCGAGCCTTTGATCTCTTATTACGAAGCAAAGCTCCGCTCTGTTGACGGTACCAAAAGTCCTGAGGAGATCACCAAAGAGATCCTCAAGGTTCTGGGCGAATGATCCGGCTGAAAAATTCCGTACAGCTTGCACAAATGCAGGATAGCTGCAAGCTGACCATAGAAGCCCTTTACGAGGGCGCAAGCATCATCGCGCCGGGCGTAAGCCTCGGTGAGATCGATCAGAGGATTCGGCAGTACATTGAAAAGCACGGCGGTACGCCCTCTTTTCTCGGATACGCCGGCTTCCCCAAAAGTTCCTGCATCAGCGTAGGTGATGTGGTGATTCACGGAATTCCGGAACACCAGGTGCTGAAAGAAGGGGACATTGTTTCCATCGACGTGGGCGCTTTTTATAAAGGCTTTCACGGCGACTGTGCAAGAACCTTCCCTTGTGGCCAGATTTCTCCTGAAGCCGCGCGGCTCATTGAGGTAACCAAGGAAAGCTTTTATGCTGGGTTTTCCAAGGCTCTGCCCGGAAATCGCGTAGGCGACATATCTGCGGCTGTTCAGACCACAGCAGAAGCCGCTGGCTTTTCTGTTGTGCGGGAATATGTCGGTCATGGCGTAGGAGCAAATCTTCACGAAGCCCCGGACGTACCGAATTTCGGAACAGCGGGAAAAGGACCCAGACTTTACGCCGGTATGACCCTGGCCATTGAGCCCATGATCAATGCCGGAAAAAAAGAAGTCTACGTACTGCCTGACGGCTGGACCGTTAAGACAGTGGACGGATCCCTTTCCGCACATTATGAAAATACCATTGCCGTAACGGGCGATGGACCCAAAATCTTAACCGAACTGTAAAAATGCCAAGATCAAAGGAGTGAATTATTTTGGCAAAAGACGATGTAATGGAATTCCAGGGTGTTGTTATTGAAACCCTGCCGAATGCCACAAGCAAAGTAAAACTTCCCAACGATATGGTGATCCTGGCTTACATTTCGGGTAAGATGCAGCAACACTATATCAGAATCATCCCGGGGGATAAGGTGCTGGTAGAAGTCAGCATTTACGATCCTACCCGCGGAAGAATCATCCGGCGTCTGTAATTTTTTAATACCAATATGGAGGAAATCAAATGAAAGTTAAGCCTTCCGTAAAGAAAATATGCGAAAAGTGCAAGGTCATCAAGAGAAAAGGTAAAGTTATGGTGATCTGCGAAAACCCCAAGCATAAACAAAAGCAAGGTTAATTAAGAGGAGGAACAAACAGTATGGCACGTTTAGCAGGTGTAGACCTTCCCAGAGAAAAGCGCGTCGAGATCGGTTTGACCTACATTTTCGGTATCGGTCTTACATCTTCCAAGAAGATCCTCGAAAAGACCGGCATTAATCCCGATACCAGAGTGAAGGATCTGACTGATGATGACGTAGCAAAGCTTCGTGAAATCATCGAAAACGAATATATCGTAGAAGGCGATCTCCGCAGAAACATTGCATACGATATCAAGAGAATGAAAGATATCGGCTGCTACCGCGGTATTCGTCATCGCAGAGGTCTTCCGGTAAGAGGTCAGAGAACCAAAACCAACGCGAGAACCAGAAAAGGTCCCGCAAAGACCATTGCAAACAAGAAGAAATAAAGGAGAGTAGAAAAACATGGCTGCAGTTACCAAAGCAAAAAGAACGACCAAAAAGCGCCGCGAGAAGAAGAATATCGAAAAAGGCGCAGCTCACATCCGTTCTACTTATAACAACACCATTATCACTCTCACCGATGTGAATGGTAATGCCATTTCCTGGGCATGTGCCGGTGAACTGGGCTTCAAGGGTTCCAAGAAGTCTACCCCCTTCGCCGCTCAGATGGCTGCAGAAACCGCTGCAAAGTTGGCGGTTGACCAGGGTCTGAAGACTGTTGAAGTTTTCGTTAAGGGCCCCGGACAGGGAAGAGAATCTGCCATCCGCGCTCTCCAGACCGCAGGTCTTGAGATCACGCTGATCAAAGATGTAACTCCCATTCCCCACAATGGCTGCCGTCCTCCCAAGAGAAGACGCGTATAATCCAGAAAGGAGAGAGAAAGAATGGCTAAGTATACAGGCCCTGCGTGCAGACAGTGCCGCAGAGAAGGCGTTAAAATGTTTTTGAAGGGCGAAAGATGCTTCTCCGATAAGTGCCCCATCACCAGACGTGGTACCGTTCCCGGACAGCATGGCGCAGCCCGTGCCAGAATGATGAAGAACTACGGTCTCCAGCTTCGTGAAAAGCAGAAGACCCGTCGTTACTACGGTATTCTGGAAACCCAGTTCAGAAATTACTACAAGAAGGCAGACGCACAGGAAGGTATGTCCGGTGTAAACCTGCTTATCATGATCGAAAGAAGATTTGACAATGTTGTTTACAGAATGGGTCTTGCGGAAAGCCGCAGAGATGCCAGACAGCTGGTTCGCCACGGTCACTTTACTGTAAACGGCAAAAAAGCCAACATCCCCTCCATGCTTCTCAAAGTAGGTGATGAAATCGCGATCAAGGATTCCAAGAAGGATCGTCCCAAGATCAAGACCATCATCGAGAAGGCTGAAGGAAAGATCATCCCGAAGTGGATCGAAGTTGATAAGGAGAATGGCAAGGGCAAGATCATTGCTATGCCTCAGCGTGAGGACATTGACTTTGAGATTGACGAACAGCTCATTGTCGAACTTTACTCCAAATAATCCCTAAATTTCAAGGAGGTTATTTCATGATAGAAATCGAAAGACCGGGCATCACCACCGTTGAACAGTCCGAAAACGGCGCCTTTGGCGTATTTGAAGTAGAACCCCTGGAAAGAGGCTTCGGCATCACTCTGGGTAACTCTCTTCGCCGCATTCTGATCAGTTCTCTTCCCGGTGTCGCCGTAACTTGCGTAAAGATCGATGGAGTTCTCCATGAAATCTCTACCATCCCCGGCGTAAAAGAAGATGTACCCGAAATTATTTTAAACATCAAGAGCATTCGTGCAAAGCTGTTTACCAATCAGCCTAAGGTTTGCGTGATCGACGTACAGGGCGATTGCAACGTTACCGCCGGTGACATCGCAGCAGATGCTGATATCGAGATCTTAAATCCCGACCTTCACATCTGTACCGTTGCACAGGGCGCAAAACTTTACATGGAATTGACGTTCGAAACCGGCAGAGGCTACGTTTCCGCAGAGCGGAACAAGGCCCAGGGCAATCTGTCCATCGGTACCATTTACACCGACTCTATCTTTTCTCCCGCCAAGAAGGTAAACTTCAAGGTGGACAATGCGAGAGTTGGCGACCGTATGGAATTTGATAAGCTGACCCTGGAAGTGGAAACCGACGGTACCATTACTGCAAAAGAATCCATTTCTCTGGCTGCCAAGATCCTCAACGAGCACCTGAACCTCTTCGTAGACCTTTCTGACGAGGCCAAAAAGACCGAAATCATGAAGGACAGAGACGAAGTTGTAAAAGAAAAGGTTCTGGAAATGACCATTGAGGAACTGGATCTGTCTGTTCGCGCTTTCAACTGCTTGAAGCGTGCCGGTATCAACACCGTTGAAGATCTCACGAACCGTAGCGAGGAGGACATGATCAAAGTCCGCAACCTCGGTAAGAAATCCCTGGAAGAAGTTATTCAGAAGCTTCAGTCCTTGGGCTTTGAGCTCAAGAAGGAAGAAGACTGATCTTGTTCCAATATTATCAGGAGGAAAATTAAATGCGTAAACTTGGCAGAAAGACTGACCACAGACTTTCTATGCTTCGCGGCCAGGTAACCTTCCTGCTTGAAAAAGGCAGATTGGAAACCACCGCTACCAGAGCAAAAGAAGTTCAGAGTCTTGCTGAAAAAATGATTACTCTCGGAAAGAAGAATACTCTTGCTTCCCGCAGACAGGCTCTTTCCTTCATTACCAAAGAGGACGTAGTTAAGAAACTGTTTGATGAAATCGCTCCTTCCTTCGCCGGAAGAAATGGCGGTTACACCAGAGTGATTCTGACCGGTCCCCGTCGCGGTGACGCTGCTGAAATGGCAATCATCGAACTGGTAGAAGAAGATAAGAAAGAAGAGAAGAAGCCCGCAAAGAAGGCTGCTTCCAAGAAGACCACCGCTAAGAAAGCTGCTCCCAAGGCTGAAGAGAAGAAGGAAGAAGTAGAAACTGTAGAAGAAACTGCAGAAGAAACCAAAACCGAAGAAACTCCCGCTGAAGAAGCAAAGGCTGAATAAGAAAAAGCGGTTTATGAAAAAGAACAAAGCCCGATTTGATATCGGGCTTTCTTTTTTTGTTTTTCCCTGGAAAATCCTTGTAATTTTTTGTTTTTTCTTACTCAAATCTCTTGCGAAAAAATATGCATTATGATATGATAGAAACAAAGGAATTTTAATATAAGAAAGGGAATCTAGTATGAATAAGAAGTCCGTAAAAGACGTTGAAGTTCGCGGAAAGAGAGTATTTGTACGCTGCGATTTTAACGTACCGATGAAAGACGGTGTGATCACCAGTGATAAGAGAATTGCCGCTGCTATTCCTACCATTCAGTACCTTTTGGAAAACGGCGCAAAGGTAATTCTGTGCTCCCACATGGGCAAACCTCACAATATCTTTACCGAAGGCTTTGGCCTGACCAAAAAAGAAAAGAAAGCAGTTGAAAAGCTCCCCGCAGAAGAGCAGGCAGCTGCAAAAGAAGCATATCTTGCAAAGGCGCTGGACGATCAGAAAAAACTGACCTTAAAGCCCGTTGCCGACAGACTCAACGAGTACCTGGGTGACAAAGTTACCTTCGCTACCGATATTATCGGCGAAGATGCCAAGGCAAAGGTTGCCGCTCTGGAAGAAGGCAAGGCTGTTCTTCTGGAAAACGTACGTTTTGACGCCAGAGAAGAAAAGAACGGTGCAGATTTTGCCCAGGCTCTCGCATCTATGGCAGACCTTTTTGTAAACGACGCATTCGGTACCGCACACCGTGCTCACGCTTCTACCGAAGGCATTTCTCACTACATTCCCGCTGTTTGCGGCTTCCTCATTGACAAGGAAATCACCATTATGGGCGGCGCTCTGGAAGCTCCCAAGCATCCCTTCGTTGCTATTCTGGGCGGCGCAAAGGTTTCCGATAAGATCGCCGTTATCACCAACCTCATCGACAAGGTTGATACCATCATCATCGGCGGCGCTATGGCCTATACCTTTGTAAAGGCACAGGGCGGCAAGATCGGTACTTCTCTCTGCGAAGACGACAGAATGGAACTGGCTCTTGACCTGGTTGCAAAGGCAAAGGAAAAGGGTGTAAACTTCCTTCTCCCCGTTGATAATAAGTGCGCAGCTGCATTTGATAACGACGCTGAAAGCGTAATTTGCGAGTCCGGCAACGTTCCCGAAGGCTTTATGGGTATGGATATCGGTCCCAAGACCATCCAGCTGTATCAGAACGCAGTAAAAGATGCCAAGACCGTTATCTGGAACGGACCTATGGGCGTTTCCGAATTTGAAAACTATGCAGCCGGTACCCGCGCTGTGGCAGAAGCTGTTGCACAGAGCGACGCTATCTCCATCGTAGGCGGCGGCGACTCTACCGCAGCCATTGAAAAATTAGGCTTTGCTGATAAGATCACTCACATTTCTACCGGCGGCGGTGCAAGCCTTGAATTCCTGGAAGGCAAAGAACTTCCCGGTATCGCTTGTCTTCAGGACAGATAAGGAGAGAAAAATGAGAAAGACCATTATCGCAGGAAACTGGAAAATGAATAAAACTCCTTCCGAGGCCGCAAGCCTTGCCAGCGAAATCGCTGCCATCAAGGATGCTCCTTGCGAAGTTGTAATTTGCCCCCCCTTCGTTGATCTGTTCTTCGCAAAGAAGGCAATCGAAGGAACGGACATTAAGCTTGGCGCACAGAACTGCCACTGGGCTGAAAGCGGCGCTTTCACCGGTGAAGTGAGTGCTGATATGCTGATCGAAGCAGGCTGTGACTATGTTATCATCGGTCACTCCGAAAGAAGACAGTACTTCGGCGAAACCGACGAAACCGTAAATCTCCGCACCCGCGCGGCTCTGAAGAAGGGCCTGAAGGTGATCCTCTGCGTAGGTGAAACCCGCGAAGAGAGAGAAGCCGGCGATTGCGAAAAGGTAATTGGCACCCAGATCAAGCTGGGTCTGAAGGATCTGACCAAAGAAGAAATGGCCGGCGTTGTCATCGCTTACGAACCTGTATGGGCCATCGGAACCGGTCTTACCGCTACCAAGGAGCAGGCAGAAGAAGTTTGTGCTTTCATTCGCACCCTCATCTCTGACCTCTTCGGCGCTGACACCGCAGAAGAAACTACCATTCAGTACGGCGGTTCTATGAACGCAGGCAACTGCGCAGAGCTTCTGTCTATGCCCAACATTGATGGCGGTCTTATCGGCGGCGCAGCATTAAAGCCCGCAGATTTTGCCGTAATCGTAGCAGCCGGCAAATAAGAAGAAATAAAAAAGCGGCAGATTTCTGCCGCTTTTTTTACCCCAGGAGGAATTATGAGAAAATTTTCTCTGTCCCAGATTTCGCGGAAAAGTCACGTGAACGATGAAGGGATAGATGGATTCGATTGGAACGAAGCCCAGCCGAAATGGCCGGCGGTTAGGATCTTAAATACTACCCTTGGTGTTTTGAGTATCATAGTATGGATCATTCTCCTTTTCCGTCTATTCGCTTCCGGCAATGCCAAATTTGAAAAAATGATCCTTTTGGATGACAAGGCCCAAACGTCCTATCCCGCAGAAGAACAGGTCCTTCGCATCCATTCCAACACCGATGAAGAGGGAAAAAGCGGTCTTGTAGTCTATTATCCCGTGTACCTGGAAAAAGCGGAAAATTTCCAGCTGACAGCGAAAATCAACCGCAGAGTCTTAAAACCCGGCAAAGGGGATCTGGGCTATACCTTTATTCTCCGGGAGAGCGGGGGAGAAGAAACAAAGTTTTACCCCTTGTCCTATGAAAACTCTCAGCGGAAATTCAATTACACCTTCTTCCGTTTGTGTTTTAACGGCGTGAAACTGGATCAGAAAAAGGTATACACCCTTCTGGTCTACTGCGGTAAAAAGGAAGCAGAGGGCGGAGAGTATTCTGCAAAAGAGGCAGACTTTAGCTTTACTCTTCTGAATTCCGATACCTACTGCAATATGATCACCCCGGATAAAGACGTATTTGTCCAAAAATAAAGAAAAAGAACGACTCATCAGAGTCGTTCTTTTTTTTGGAGCTAGTGACGTGACTTGAACACGCGACCTGCTGATTACGAATCAGCTGCACTACCTGCTGTGCTACACTAGCGGTTATGTTAAGCGTCACCGTGCGATGCACCAGTGACGCTTAACATCATACCATAAATAAGGGGAAAATGCAAGGGGTCAGCGATCTTTTTTCATTTGGTCATAAGGGAAAAATTCAAAGCCCAGTTCTTTATAAAGGGCAACGGCTTTTTCATTTTCCATTTCCACCTCCAGGCGGAAGCGCTTTGCCCGGGGGAAGGCTTCTTCCAGAAATTGAAAAAAGGCGTGACCGTAGCCTTTTCCTCTGGCTTCTGGCTTTAGGTAGATCTCTTCCACCCACACTACCTGGCCGCCCGCTTCCTGACTGTGCGTGATGGCAAGAAGGGCATAGCCAAGGATCTTGCCTTTTTCCTCGAATACATAGCCCTTGGCGTAGGGATTTTGCGTTAAAAGAAGGTCAAAGGTAATTTCAAAATTTTCTGCCGGTACCTTTTCCAGCACGGCGTCACTTTCATAAAAGGCCTTTGCCATGGAAAGATAATCTTTTCGGTCTTGTTCCTTTACGGTTCTGATCATAAATATATACCTTATTTCTTTTTGATGGTAAGGGTGCGGGTAGCGTTGAGGATGGCAAGCAGACAAACGCCCACGTCAGCGAAAATCGCAAGGAATAGGGGCACGCTTTCTTCCCCCAGGAAAATATTGGGGATCAGTACGAAGAGCTTAATGCCTACGGAGAGGATGATATTTTGCCATACAACGGCCATGGTCTTTCGGGCAATACGAATGGCCAGGGCAACTTTAGAAGGCTTGTCGTCACAGATCACCACGTCCGCCGCTTCTACAGCCGCATCAGCGCCGATGCCGCCCATGGCAATGCCAAGATCTGCACCGGAAAGCACCGGAGCGTCGTTGATTCCGTCGCCAATGAAAAGGAAGGGGTCTTCCGTTTCACCGGAAAGATTTTTTACAAGCTCAAATTTGTCCTGTGGCAAAAGAGAGCCGTAGACCTTCTCAATGCCAAGGTCTTTTCCAACGTCCAGAGCGATTTCTTCTTCGTCACCGGAGAGCATAGAAATATTAGAAACGTTTAACTTTTGAAGATCCCGGATCGCCTTTTTGGCATCACTGCGCAGGGTGTCGGATACCACGATGTGGCCAAGATAGGTGCTACCGCTTCCGATGTGAACTACCGTACCTTTATGACAGCACTTGTCACAGGGCTCGATATGGATGCCTGCTTCTAACAGCAAGGCTTCGTTGCCTACCAGATACTCCCTGCCGTCTACTACTGCGCAAACGCCTTTGCCGGGTTTTTCCGTGATCTTGCCGATTCTTCCTTTATCAATATCCCGGTTAAAGGCTTCTTTTAAGGATAGGGAAATGGGGTGGTGGGAGTAATGCTCGCAGGTGGCTGCGATCTCAAGCAGTTCCTCTTCTCCCATGGTTTCCGGGTGAATGGCGGTAACCTCAAAATTGCCTTTCGTTAAGGTACCGGTCTTGTCAAATGCGCATCCTTTTGCTCTGGAAAGCAGTTCCAGACTGTCTGCGCCTTTGATGAGAATTCCTTCTCTTCCGGCACAGCCGATGCCACCGAAAAAGGTAAGAGGCACGGAGATCACCAGAGCGCAGGGGCAGGAGATCACAAGGCAGGTAATGGCTTTATGGGCCCAAAGGGAAAAATTACCGCCCATCAGCGGGGGTACGATGATGAGCGCCAGGGCTAGTGCTACCACCACGGGAGTATAGTATCTGGCAAAGCGGGAAATGAAGCGCTCGGTCTTACTTTTGCCTCCCGCTGCATTTTCCACAAGATCCAGGATCTTAGAAACGGAGCTTTCCCCGAATTCTTTGGTGGTGCGGATGAAGAGAAGGCCGTTCATATTCACCGTTCCGCTATGCACCGCATCCCCCGCTTTTACCTCTTTGGGGGCACTTTCTCCGGTGAGGGCGGTAGTATCAAGGAAGGAAGAGCCTTTTTCAACCACGCCGTCCAGAGGGATCTTTTCACCCGGTTTTACTACAATAAGACTTCCTACCGTTACTTCTTCCGGATCCGTTTTCCGCTCGATTTCATTTTCTACAAGGGTGGCAAAGTCCGGGCGAATGTCCATCAGCTCCGTAATATTGCGGCGGCTTTTGGATACGGCCAGCTCCTGGAAAAATTCGCCGATGCGGTAAAGGAGCATGACCGTAACTCCTTCGCCGGATTCGCCAATGGCAAAAGCGCCGAAGGTGGCAAGGGTCATCAAAAAGTTTTCATCAAAAAATTTGCCCCGGGTCATTCCCAAAAATGCTTTTTTTACAACGGGGAATCCGCTTATCAAATAAGCGGGCAAAAAGAGAAGAAGAGAAAAGAGGGGTGAGGGAGAAAGGATCTCTTCTCCTACTTTTGCTAAAATAAAGAGAAGGACGGAAAGGATGATGGTAACAACCTCTCTTGTCTGATCTTTTGTCATTTCATATTTATTCTGATGGATCAAAATTTCCGGTTCGATCTCCCGAGCGGCCTTTTCCACCTTTCGGTAAACCGAGGAGAAGACGTTATCCTTTGCCTCCAAGGTTAGTTTCATGGAAACGAAATTGATGGAAACGTTGTCTACGCCGGGGATCTTTTTTGCCGCTTCTTCTATTTTCATTGCGCAATGGGCGCAGTCTAAGTTTTCAAGTTTATATTGTTTTCTCATTCTTTGATATGCTCCAGTCCGATTTTGGTAATTTGATGTACGTGCTGGTCTGCCAGAGAGTAGAAAAGAATTTTACCCTTCCGGCGGTAACGCACAAGTTCCTTTGATTTTAATAGTTTTAACTGATGGGACACGGCAGAGGGGGTCATATCCATCAGCGCCGCCAGATCTCCTACGCACAGTTCCCCTTGGGAAAGGAGAAAAAGAATGCGCATCCGGGTAGCGTCGGAGAAGAGTTTAAAGAATTCAGAAAGGGAATTGATCTCTTCTTCCGGCGGGCAGGCCTTTATTTTTTCTTCCCCTTCCTCTTCGCAAAGCAAAAGATAGGGAAGGATCGGGTCTTGTTTTTTCATTGCAAAATCCTTTCATTTGAACACTTGTTCAAATGTTATTATATCCATTTTTTCGATTTTGTCAAGAAAAAAGGTAAGACTTTCGTCTTACCTTATTGTTCCCGTAAATATCAGTTTCCATAATCTTCCCATCAGATCTTTATAGCCCAAAGTGGGAATTTCTTCTTCTGCCAGAATAGGGATCTCAAAAAGTGTTTTTCCGTCCTTTTCATAAAGCACCCGTCCAATCGTCTGTCCTTTTTCTACGGGGGCGCCTACTTCACCCGGTATTTCCAGCTTTGCACTGATTCCTACCGAATCGGCTTTATTCAGCAAAATGCCGTCGCTGCCGCCGGTGCAGGTAAGGGTATCTTTCACACCGCCCCATACCTTTACCTTCTGAAGATCCATCTTTTCCGGGCAGTAATAGGCGTAGTTTGCAAAGCCAAAGTCCAGCATGGCTTTGGCATCGGAGAAGCGCAGGGCACTGGTCTCGCCGCCCAGCACCACCGCACACAGCTTTAATCCCTGACGTTCGGCAGAGGCGGAAACGCAGTATTTGGCTTTTCCCGTAGAGCCGGTCTTCAGTCCCGTTGCGCCGGGATAAAAGCGAACCAGCTTATTGGTGTTGGAAAGGCCGAAAGCGCCGCCGCGGATACTGTCGATCCAGGTGGTGGTATAAGGGTAGATGGCGTCATAAGAAAGCAGGGCCTTGGACATAATTGCTACGTCTCTGGCCGTGGAAAGATTGGTATCCCCGTCATCCAGACCGGTAGGATTATAAAAGATGCTGTTATGCATTCCAAGCTGTGCGGCCTTTTCATTCATTGCCACCACGAAGCTCTCGACGCTGCCGCTGATCATTTCAGCCAGGGCTACGGCGCCGTCGTTGGCACTGGAAATAAAGACCGCCTTTAATACCTCGTGAAGGCTGATCTCTTCTCCCGGCTCTAAAAATACCTGGCTACCGCCCATAGAAGCGGCGTTTTCACTGATAGGTACGTTTTCTTCCATTTTAATGGTGCCCTTTTCAATGGCTTCCATGGTAAGAAGCAGAGTCATTACTTTGGTAACGCTGGCGATGGGGAGCTTTTCATCCGGGTTATGGGAATAGAGCACTTGCCCTGTTGTTTGCTCAATGAGTACGGCACTTTTACAATGCAGACCGAGTTCTGCATTTGTATTCTCTTCTACTTTTGAGATACTTTCCGCACGGGCTATGGGAGAAAAAAGAAGAGAAAAACATAAGAGAAAAAGCGAAAAACGGATGAATTTTTTCTTCATAATAAACCTCTTTTCCGAATGAATATTCATTAAAAATGATAAATTCAAAGTATATTTGGTATAATATATGCATAAAAATGAAAAAAATGCCTAATTTTTCAAAATTGCTTGACGAAACACTTTTCGGGGTGTATCATAATAGCACGCTAAAAGAAAAAAACAATTTCAAAGGAGATATTTATCATGAAAAAAATGCTTGCATTACTGCTTGCTATGCTGATGCTGGTAAGCACCGCACTGATCTTTACTTCTTGCGGAGAAAAGGCTGATACCCTGGATATGGCTACCAACGCCGCTTTCCCTCCCTATGAATTCAAAGACGGTGAAACCTACAAGGGTATTGACGTTGAGATCGCAGGCCTCATTGCTGAAAAGCTTGGCATGGAACTGAAGATCCACGACATTGAATTCGGTTCTATCATCGCTGGTATCTCTACCCAGAAATATGATATGGGTATGGCCGGTATGACCGTTACCGACGAACGCAAAGAAGAAGTAAACTTCTCTGATACCTACGCTACCGGCGTACAGGTAGTTATCGTAAAAGAAGATTCCGAATACGCATCTTTTGAAGATTTCTACACCGGTATGGACGATGAAGGAAATCCCGCCGGCGTGAAAGAAGGCATCAAGATCGGTGTTCAGCAGGATACCACCGGTGACATCTACGCTTCCGACGATCCCGAAAACTGGGGCTTTGGCGAAGATAACGTGATCCGCTACAAGACCGGCGCTGACGCAGTTCAGGCTCTCATCAGTGGCAAGGTTACCGCCGTTATCATTGATAACGAACCCGCAAAGAGTTTCGTAAAAGACAACAAGGGTCTGAAGATCATGGATCTGGAATACGCTGTGGAAGATTACGCTATCGCAATTAACAAGGGCAATACCGAGCTTCTCGACAAGATCAACAAGGCGCTTTCTGAACTGAAAGAAGAAGGCAAGATCGACGAGATCATCGAAAAGTATATCCCTACCAAATAAGATAAAATAAAATAAGAAGAAACGGGTAACCCATTTCGGGTTATCCGTTTCTTGCGGTATATTTTGGGGTTTTCCCCTTGAAAGGAATTTGTATGTTTTATTCTCCCGCCATCGCTTCCGTAGGCAATTTTTTTGCTTCTATCGGATCTTGGTGGCAAAATCAAGTAGCGCAGTATGACGTGGATACTGCTTCCTGGCTTCAGGAATTTGTTTATCAGTTTGACCGGAATTTTATCCGGGAAGATCGCTGGAAGTCCCTTCTGGAAGGTCTTTTAAATACCCTTTATATCACTTTCTTTGCCGTTTTATTGGGCATTGCCGTAGGCGTGGTAATTGCACTCGTCCGTTCTACGTATGATAAGAATTACGAAGAAATGAAGCAGAAGGGTGGCATCGGAAGATGGATCCTTGCTTTCTTTAATTTTATTTGTAATGTTTACTTAACGGTCATTCGCGGAACTCCCGTAGTGGTTCAGCTTTTGATCATGTACTTTATTGTTTTCGTTTCCTCTACCAACGGTATTATGGTTGCCATTATTGCCTTTGGTGTGAACTCCGGCGCCTACGTTGCGGAGATCTTCCGCGGCGGTATTATGTCGGTGGATCACGGTCAGTTTGAAGCCGGCCGTTCTTTGGGGCTCAATTACATTCAGACTATGATCTATATTGTGATCCCCCAGATGTTCAAGATCGTTCTTCCTACGCTTTGTAATGAATTCATCGTACTGCTGAAGGAAACTGCCGTTGCCGGTTACGTTGGCATTGAAGATCTGACCAAGGCAGGCGACCTGATCCGCGGCCGTACCTTCTCCGCATTTATGCCTCTCATTGCAGTGGCAATCATTTATCTTGCCATCGTAATGATCTTTACCAAACTGGTAGGAAAACTGGAAAGGAGGCTTCGTAAGAGTGAAAGATAACGTTTTAATTAAGGTGGAAGGCCTTTGCAAGAGCTTCGGTGACCTGAAGGTTCTTACCGGAATTGATACTGAGATCCATAAGGGCGAAGTAGTGGTTATCATCGGTGCCTCCGGCTCCGGTAAGTCTACTTTTCTCCGCACGTTGAATTTGCTTGAAAGACCCACCTCCGGTAAGATTTATCTGGACGGAGTGGATATTACCGATCCGAAGACGGATATCAATAAGCACCGTCAGAAGATGGGTATGGTATTCCAGCAGTTTAACCTTTTCCCCCATATGACCATATTAGATAATATGACCCTGGGCCCCATCAAGCTTCTGAAAAAGTCTAAAAAAGAAGCAGAAGAAAAGGCCATGGAATTGCTTCGCAGAGTAGGTCTGGACGACAGAGCCGCTTCTTATCCCAGTCAGCTTTCCGGCGGACAGAAGCAGAGAGTTGCCATCGTACGTGCCCTTGCCATGGAGCCGGAAGTAATGCTCTTTGACGAGCCCACCAGTGCCCTTGACCCGGAAATGGTAGGCGAGGTACTGGGTGTTATGAAGGACTTGGCTGAAAGCGGTATGACCATGGCTGTGGTTACTCACGAAATGGGCTTTGCCCGCGAGGTGGGAACCCGCATTATGTTCATTCACGACGGCGTCATCGCAGAAGAAGCGGCGCCGGAAGAATTCTTCGCAAATCCCAAGCATCCAAGACTCAAGGATTTTCTTTCCAAAGTTTTATAAGCAAAAAAGAAAGACCTCTTCGAAAGAGGAGGTCTTTTCGTTTGCTATTTTACGGATTGGGGAAGGAAGGCGCCTGAGGTGCCGCGGGAATGTTAGGAAGCTGGGGCAACTGAGGCAGAGAGGGGTTCTGTACATTGGGAACAGAGATGGTAGGAACTCTGCTGGTCCAATCAAATCCGCCTACACCGTCAACAACACCGAAGGGAGGCTTTGTGGTAGAAGTCTCGGGAGTCTGTGCCTTGGTAGTAGTGGTAGCTGCCTTGGTTGTGGTGGTAGCGGCTTTGGTTGTGGTAGTGGTAGTAGCCTTGGTGGTATATTCCGGATAATAAACAGGGGTGAGACTCTTTTTGGTAGTGGTAGCAGCCGCACCGCCGTTGGTAGTGGTGGTAGTGCCGCCGTCCTTCTTGGTAGTAGTAACAGGCTTATTGTTTTCTTCTTTATTTTCTGCCGTTTTGGTTTCTTCCATAGTTTCGGTTTCGGTCAAAGGCGTATCTTTGGCGCAGGAAACAAAAACCAGGGAGATGATCATCAGAACTAAAACCAGCGGTAAAAGGAATCTCTTCATTTGTTTGAGCCTCTCTATCAGTTATTTTTAGGATTTTTAGAATTTAATGATGGGGGTTTCGATTGATCCCTTCTTTGTTGTTGCAGTAGGTTTGGAAGAAGGGGTCGTTTTCGGTGCGGCAGTGGTACTAGTTACACCGGAAGAACTGCTGGGGGGATTGGTATCGCCTTTTTTGGTAGTGGTGGTAGGTTTGTCGCTACCTTTTTTTGTCGTTGTGGTGGGTTTTCCGTCGTCCTTCTTTGTGCTGGAGGTTTTCGGCCCATCGTTCTCGTCGCCGTTTCCTCCGGAAACACCGTCTTCTGTATCAAAGGGAAGAATGACGGTACCGCCCATATTCAAATTACCGATTTCTTCGGTCTCGGTAGTGTTTTCTTTTGTTTTGGGATCCTCGTTTTTTGCAATGGAACAAGCGCAAAGGGACAGGATCAAAAGCAGTACCAAAAAAGGAATCAAAAGTCTTTTCATAAGGACTCCTTTCTGCTATAAAAATATATCTGATACTAAGCTAGTTTCATTATACAATAGTTTTTTTCAAAATGCAATAGAATTTGCAAGAAAGAAAACACTTTTTATTGGAAATTTGCCTAAAAATTATAAAAGGGACCCGAAGAGTATTCGGATCCCTTTTATAGTAAAAAAAGCAAGAAGCTTTTGCTTCTTGCTTTTTTGTATGTTTCTTACTTCAGTTCTGCGGTAGCGCCAGCTTCAGCAAGCTTCTTCTGAATTTCTTCAGCGTCGGACTTGGAAACAGCTTCCTTGATCTTGGAAGGAACGTTTTCAACCATGTCTTTAGCGTCTTTCAGACCCAGACCGGTGATTTCGCGAACAACCTTGATTACGTCGAGCTTCTTATCGCCGAAGCTGGTCATAACAACGTCATATTCGCTCTTTTCAGCTTCAGCAGCACCTGCAGCGGGAGCAGCAACGCCAGCAACAGCAACGGGAGCAGCGGATACGCCGAACTCTTCTTCCAAAGCGGAAACGAGATCTTTCATTTCAAGAATGGTAAGGGTTTTGATTTCTTCAAGAATCTGGGTGGTCTTTTCAGTAGCCATTTTAATTTACCTCCGAATAAAATTTAAATTTGTTTTGAATAAGTTTGGATCAGGCAGGATTAAGCTTCGGTAGCTTCGCCGCCTTCTTCCTTGTCGATCTTCGCCTGAAGAACGTAAGCGAGTCCGTAAAGGGGACCCATCATGCTGCCCATGATCTTGCAGAGCATTTCTTCCTTGGAAGGAGTGCTAGCCAGTTCATTTACAGCAGCTGCGTCGATCACACCGCCATCAATAAAGCCTGCTTTGATCTGGAAGGTTTCGATCTTGTCGGCATACTCTTTCAGAATCTTTGCGGGAGCGATGGGATCTTCAGCGGAAATAGCCAGAGCGTTCATACCGTCCAGATGAACTTTCATTTCGCCATAGCCACAAGCTTCGCAAGCTCTACCGGTCATGGAGTTCTTGTAAACCTTGTAGTCTACGCCTGCTTCGCGAAGTGCTTTGCGGAGCTGAGTATCCTGTTCAACGGTGATACCGTTGTAGGTAACCAGGACACCTGCGATGGCGTTCTGAATCTTTTCAGTCAGTTCGGCACACTCTGCCTTCTTCTTTTCAAGAATCTTTGCGCTGGGCATCTTTCTACCTCCGTTTGAGATTTTTGACAACAAAAAGGGCATTCCTTCTGCCGAAGAAATGCCCTTTTAAAATATCAAAAGTGACTTCTCCTCGACAGGCGCTAAGGCTTTCAGAAGGTTTCCCTTCACCTGTTGTCTTAGGAACTTTGCTATTTTAACACCAAGCGGTGTTTTTGTCAAGTGTTTTTTTAGCCGAGTTTGGCAGCGTTCACTTTAACGCCGGGGCCCATGGTGGAAGCTACAACACAGCTCTTAATGTACTGACCTTTTGCTGCAGCGGGCTTTGCTTTGATAATCGCGTTCATGAGAGCGTCGAAGTTCTCGATGAGTTTTTCTTTACCGAAGGAAGCCTTACCGATGGGGCAGTGGATGATGTTGGTTTTGTCAAGACGGTATTCGATCTTACCGGCCTTGGCATCCAGTACAGCCTTGCCAACGTTGGGGGTTACAGTACCGGCTTTGGGGTTGGGCATCAGACCCTTGGGGCCCAGAACCTTACCCAGACGACCGATAACACCCATCATGTCGGGGGTTGCGATAACAACGTCAAATTCAAACCAGTTTTCATTCTGGATTCTGGCAACCAGATCTTCAGCGCCTACGTAATCGGAACCGGCTTCTTCAGCGGCCTTTGCGTTGTCGCCTTTTGCGAAAACCAGGGTGCGAACTTTCTTACCGGTACCGTTGGGGAGAACTACTGCACCGCGAACCTGCTGGTCAGCGTGACGGGAGTCTACACCCAGACGAACGTGAAGTTCGATGGTTTCGTCAAATTTTGCTTTTGCGGTTGCAAGCACGTTTTCAAAAGCTACATCGGTGTCGAAGAGCTGATGAGTGTCGAATGCTGCAACGCTTTCCTGATACTTCTTACCTTTTTTCATGTTACGGCTCCTTTCTTACTCTTCCACAGTTACGCCCATGCTGCGCGCGGTACCTGCGATCATGCTCATAGCAGTCTCGATGGAAGCGGCGTTCAGGTCGGGCATCTTCTGGGTTGCGATGGCACGGAGCTGTTCCTGGGTAAGTTTTGCAACTTTGGTCTTGTTGGGAACAGCAGAGCCGGACTCGATTCCAACAGCCTTCTTAACCAGAACTGCTGCGGGAGGAGTTTTGGTGATGAAAGAGAAGGTTCTGTCAGAGTAAACGGTGATAACAACGGGGATAATCAGACCCACGTCGTTCTTGGTACGCTCATTGAACTCTTTGCAGAAGTTCGGGATCGCGATACCGTGCTGACCCAGTGCAGGACCTACGGGGGGTCCGGGCATTGCCTTTGCAGCGGGGAGCTGGAGCTTAACATAAGCTACGATTTTTTTTGCCATAATGGTACTCCTTTCGTGGTGTATCGGGAACCGAAGTTTTGATTCCCTCCCACAACCGTCCGTTTTCGGACAGTTATTTAAGCCCTCTCGGGCGTTAAATCAAAATAAATTTTTAGAATAACTGAATCCAAGCGGAATCCAGTTCGATCTTGGTGCTTCTGCCGTGAAGATCGGCGGAAACCTTGACCTTCTTCAGGTCCTGGGAAACTTCTTCCACGATGGCGGAAGTGATATGGGCTGCCAAAGGGCCACCCACTACGCGAACCTTGTCGCCTGCCTTGAAGGGAAGGGCTTCGGTTGCGCTTTCTACGCCCAGCGCGGCAACTTCTTCATCGGAAAGAACAACGGGCATGGACCCGGGTCCTACAAAGCCGGTAACACCGGTGGTGTTGCGGACAATGTGCCAGCTTTCATCGTTCATGATCATTTTAACCAGAACGTAGCTGGGGAAGATCTTGCGCTCGGCTACACCGTCGCCGCCTTCGGACTCCGGAATTTTTTCCATGGGAATCTTGATGGCCTGGATCAGATCGCTAACCTTGCGGTTTTCCACGATCTTCTCAAGGTTTACGGCAACTTTGTTTTCATAACCGGAATAGGTATGTACCACATACCAATGGGGAGTGAGATTATCTTCGAGCATGCGTTTCTCCTTCCTTAGCCAATCTGACCGAGGAGCAGAATCAGCTTGGTGAAGAGAAGGTCCAAAAGACCGATGATCACACCGCAAACTGCCAAAGCAGCTACAACAATACCGGTATCGCGAATGACGTGCTTTCTGGGGTACCAGACAACCTTCTTCATTTCGCTGCGATATTCTTTAAAGAAAGCGCCGATCTTTTTGAAAAGGCCGGGTTTCTTGGTCTTCTTGGTTTTCTTTTCTGCCTTCTTTTCAGGAGCTTCCTGGCCGTTTTTGATTTCTTCTGCCATTTCCTTTTCTCCTAACAAAAATAAACTTAATTACTTGGTTTCTTTGTGCTTGGTGTGCTTGCGACAGAACGGGCAGTACTTGTTCATTTCAAGTCTGTCGGGATCGTTCTTCTTATTTTTCATCGTATCGTAATTTCTCTGTTTGCATTCGCTGCAAGCAAGGGTGATTCTTTCTCTCATGGTATCCTCCGAATCTTTTGCGCCTTGGCGCTTTGTTCTCCCTCTTGCGGAAAGTCTTTCCATAAAAAAAGACCCCGAGAGGTTTAACTATTATAGCAAAGGCAAATTTTTTTGTCAATACCAAAAAAGAAAAAAATCCGTATTTTTTGAAAGAGGCTGAAAAAGGGCGGATACTTTGTGCATAAAAATCAAAAAAGCCCTTGTATGGTAGGTGTTTTTTTGGTATACTTATAATAATATGGAAGAAATTTATTTTTTTGCGAGGTAATCGGTGAAACAACTTTTCTTGGAAGCCGGCAAGGTGCGTAATACCCACGCCCTGAAAGGCGAAGTAAAAATGGAGTGCTATCTGGATACGGATCGCCCCCTTTCCAAAATCCGTCATCTGTATCTTTCCCCCAAAGGAGAGAAAGAGCTTACCATTCTTTCCGTTCGTCGCCAGGCGGACGTGCTTCTTGTCCTCTTTGAGGGCTTTGATACGGTGGAGAAGGCTTCTCTTTTAAAAGGAAAGACTCTTTACGCCGCTCGTGAAGAACTGGACCCGGGTGGAAAAAAGATTTATTTTGCCGATCTGATCGGTCTTCCCCTTGTGGAAGAGGGAACTGGCTTGGAATACGGTAAAATTAAAGACGTTGGCAGCCGGGGCGGCGGGGAACTGTTTACGGTTCTTTTGCCCGACGGCAGAGAAATGTATTTCCCCGTTGTAAAAGAATGGATCGTGCAGATGGATCCGGAAAAAGGTGTTTTTGTAAACGCGCCGGAAGGGATCTTTGACTGATGGCTAAAATGCGTTTTGATATTATGACCCTTTTCCCCGATCTTTGTGATACCATTTTATCGGAAAGTATTATCGGCAGGGCCAGAAAGGCCGGGATCATTGAGGTTTTTGCCCACAATATCCGGGATTATTCCAAGGATAAATTCCGCCGGGTAGACGATACCCCTTACGGCGGCGGAAAAGGAATGCTGATGAAGCCGGATCCCATTTGCGATTGTTATGATGCGGTGACAGAAGGCTGTGAAAAAAAGCCTTATACCGTATATATGTCCCCCAAGGGAACAGTCTTTACCCAGGAAAAGGCGAAAGAACTTTCCGCCCTTGATCGCATCGTGATCCTTTGCGGTCACTATGAAGGCGTGGACCAAAGAGCCATTGACGCCATTGTGGATGAGGAGATCTCCATCGGGGATTACGTTCTCACCGGTGGGGAAGTGCCCGCTACTATTTTGGTGGATGCGGTGTCCCGTCTTTTACCCGGGGTGCTTTCGGATTCTGAGTGCTATGAGGTAGAGAGTCATAGCGATCATCTTTTGGAATACCCTCAGTATACCCGCCCCTATGATTTCAGGGGAGAGAAGGTACCGGAGGTGCTCATCAGCGGTCACCACGAAAAAATCGACGCCTGGCGCCGGGAAAAGGCACTGGCGCTTACCCGGCAGATGAGGCCGGATCTTTTGGAGAAGAAAGGAAAATAAGGATGGAAGGAAAAGGAAGAGGCGGATATTTCTCTCGCTTTTTGTATGGACTGGGCCGGACTCTCCGGTTTTATCCGGACAGTTCTTTTGCGCGCGCCCGCTCGGAAAAGCCGGAGAAGGCCAAGTCCTATTTTCTTCTTTCTTACCGTCAGCAGTTCCAAAATGCCATGGCAAAAATGCGGGAGCAGAGCTTTTTCTTAACCAGGCTTTCTGCCTTTTATCGCAATCTTTTTTCTACTCGTGTCCGTAGTTTCGGCCTTTTGTTTTTCACCGGTGGATTTTTGCAGATCTTATTTTACTTTCTGTCCCGGACGCTATCTTTCTTTTCCGCGGGAGAGGAAAATCTCCTGTTTGGCGTCTGTTATATTTTTATCGCCGTTTTGTGCGCTTTTGCCCGGGGCGACGTAGAAAATGCAGTGAAGAAGAGCTTTCTCTTCCGCTTTGTACTCCGGCCTCTTTTCGGGGTAGAGGCTTGGCGCCTTCCTACGGGACGGAAACACGACAGCACCTATCCTATGATCTTTGCGGGCATTGCTTTCGCCCTTTTTTCCCTTTTGTTTTCTCCCGGTAAGGTTTTGGTATTTTTACTGCTTACCGCTCTTGTGCTTTTTGTTTTTTCTCTTCCCGAGGCGGGACTTTATTTGATCGGACTGTTGTTTTTCCTGATCCCCTCCGCTTCTTTGACGGTGCTGATCTTTTTGACTCTTTTGTCCTTTATGTGTAAATGCGCCATCGGAAAGAGAAGTATCTCTTTGGGATTTACCCAGGGCCTTGTGCTTCTTTGTCTTGCCCTTCTCTTTTTTGTAGGAAAAGCATCCCTTGTTTTTCAGCTTTTCTTCTTATACTTCTTGATTTCTTGTCTTATCCGCACCATCGCATCTCTTCGCAGACTTTTGTTCTGCTTCGTTTTGGGCGCTCTTTTTTGTGCGGGACTTCTTTGCCTTGATTTTGTTTTGGCGCAGCCTTATGCGATCCCTCTTTTACGGGGACTGGATCTGGAAAGCATTCTGGTGGTTTCCGCAAGGGAAGAGACCGGTGTTTTTCTGGTACTGATCTTTCCTTTGGCGGCAGGGCTTTTCCGCTCTATGAGATGGGGCGGGAAAATGGCATTGTTCCCCCTTTTGTTTTTGGTATCCTTTGCTTCGCTTTCGTTTATCGGATCGGTGCAGCTTTGGAATGCCTTGATTCTGGCCCTTATGCTTTTCGGTCTTTTTTCTTACCGCTCTTTTTTGATTACCCTTTCGGCTTTTTCTTTGAGTTTTATCACGGCCCTAAATCTTTTCCCCGCTACGGTGGGAGAAAGTCTTTTGGCTCTTTTCGGAGACGGGGGAAAAAGTCAAACGGATACGGGTCTGTTTGCCCTCTTTTCCCAGCAGCTCGGTCCCTTTTTCTGGCTGGGCCTTGCGGTGGTTTTGTGCCTATTCTTTTCTCGCATCTACCTATTTAAGAGAGATACTACCCGCGTGGAGGTGTACCCCCTGGTGCTGTCTTCTGCGGTTTCCGTGATTGCTTTCTTGTACCTGGGCTTTTGTCCCGTTCCGGTAACAAGGCAGGTGATCCTAATTTTCGTTTGTCTTTTGGCTATTCCCGAAAACGCATATTTTTGTGCCCGTCGGGAAGAGATCAAACTTCCGTTTTAAAGGAGGGAAAGACAGTGAAACAGAATTTAAAACGGGAAAACAGTGCTTTTTCCTTTTCGTATTTGGACGTTTTTTTTCTATTGATCTTGGGCCTTGTATTAAGCGTGGTCTTATACTTTGTTCTGGAAACGCCTGCTTTGTGGGGCGGGAAAGATCAGTTTTGTGTGGGCGCATCCGCCTATTTGGACCGGGCGGTTTTTGACAGTATCCCATTACCTTCGGAAATGCTTTTGGACGGAGAGGGAAAAGAGATCGGCAAGATCCTGTCTGTACAGAAGGAAATACGGGGAGACCGTGTTTTTTGTAAAATGACCTTTGAGATCAAGGGTGCCGATTTTAAAGTGGGGCAGAAAATTCGGGTGGAGACCCGGAATTTTGTCAGTGATTTTTGGATCTATTCCGTTTTGGCGGAAGAAAATGAGAAAGAAGGAGGACTTATAGAATGAAAGAGAAAAAAACAGCCCTTGGCTTTTCTGTAATGGATCTGATTCTTTTGATCTTAGTGGTAGTTTGTATTCTTTCTGCGGTCTTCCGTACGCAGATCCATCATTTTTTGGGTCAGGAAGAGAGAATTTCCATTCAGTATACCTTTTTGATTCAAAACGCCAGTGAAGATGCCAGAAACTATCCGAAGGAAGGGGAAGAGATCCGTCTTTCCGATTCCTATCAGTCCCTTGGTGTCATCGGGCAGATTATGAAATCGGAGAAAGAATACCGAGAGATTCAGGATCCGGAAGATACCTTAAAGCTTACCAGTCTTACCTGCCAGGCCAAGGCTCAGGCTTATGAAACCAAGCAAGGCTTTACGGTAGGCTCCGTTCAGGTGAAACCGGGTGCCCAGTTTTTCGTACAGACGGAAAGTGCCAGCTTTACCATGATCGTGACCATGGTAAAGGCCATAGAAGAGTAGAGGTGTAAAAATGAGTGAAAATCAGAAAAAAGGCGGAATCAGCGTTGATACCCAGCATATTTTCCCGGTGATCAAGCGCTGGCTCTATTCCGATAAAGAAATCTTTTTAAGAGAATTGGTATCCAACGGCTGCGATGCGGTAACCAAGATGAAACGGCTTGTTTCCTTGGGAAAAGCGGAGTTTGACGGGGATTACCGGATCGATGTGATCATTGATAAAGAGCTTTCTCTTCTCCGGGTAGTGGATAACGGTATCGGTATGACTTCTGACGAGATCGACCGCTACATCAATCAGATCGCCCTTTCCGGCGCCCTGGAATTTATTGAAAAATACGAAGGGGAAGAGAACGCCAGCGGTATCATCGGCCATTTCGGTCTGGGATTTTATTCTGCCTTTATGGTGGCAAAGACCGTAGAGATCAAGACGCTCTCCTTTACCCCCGGCGCCGTACCGGCTTACTGGAATTGTACCGATTCCGGCGAATACGAAATGAAAGACGGGGACAGAAAAGAGAGAGGAACGGAGATCTGTCTTTACATTACCGAAGAGGAAAAGGAATTTTTGGATGAGGGCAAGATCCGCTCCGTTCTTTCCCGCTACTGCGCCTTTATGCCGGTACCCATTTACCTTTCCGTAGTAGGGGAAAATACCCCAAGCGAGCCGGTGAACGATCCGGAACCTTTGTGGCTGAAAAATCCTTCCGAGATTACCGACGAAGAGTATAAGGCTTTTTATAAAAAAGTATTTCTTGATGAGAGAGACCCTCTCTTCTATATCCATATCAACGCAGAATTTCCTTTGAATTTTAAGGGTATTTTGTATTTCCCCAAGATCCAGGATGAGTACGCAAGTCTTGAGGGCCAGGTAAAACTCTATTACAACCAGGTATTCGTAGCAGATAATATCAAGGAAGTGATCCCTGATTATATGATGCTTCTGCGTGGGGTGCTGGATTGCCCGGAACTACCTCTCAACGTATCCAGAAGCTATTTGCAAAACAGCGGGTACGTCAATAAGATCTCCGGTCATATTACCAAAAAGATCTGCGATAAATTTACCACCCTTTTCCGTAACGACCGAAAGACTCTGGAAGGCTTCTGGAACGACGTGAAGCCCTTTGTTCTCTACGGCGCTTGCCGGGACCCCAAGTTCTTTGAAAAAATGAAAGAAAATATTCTCTACCAGACCACCGAGGGCGAGTATTTGACCGCCCAGGAATACCTGGAGAAAAACCAGGGCAAGGGCGAAGAGAACACCATGTATTATACAAACGACGTTCTGCAGCAGGTTGGCTATATCAATCTGTTCCGGGAACAGGGTATTACCGTTTCCGTCATGGACGGCGTTATTGATTCCAGATTCCTATCCTTTATGGAAATGCAGGATAAGGCCGTGCATTTTGTCCGTATCGACTCGGAAATGGATAAGGTTCTCCGCACGGAAGAAGAGGCGGAAGAAAATGAAGACCTAAAAGAGGTATTCCGCCAGGTGATCCCGGAAAACGTTCATTTGGTTCAGTCCTCTATGAAGAGCACCAAGACCCCGGCGCTCATCACCCTTTCCGAGGAAAAGCGCCGTCTGGCCGAGGTTTTGAAGCAGTACGGCTCGGCTCTTCCCGGTATAACCATTCCGGAAGACGAGATCACCCTGTCACTGAATGTAAATTGCCCCCTCATCGCCCGTATCGCCGCCCTTTCTTCTGATGAAAAGAGCCGGGAAAAGGCAAAGAAACTTGCAAGACAGGTGTATATGATCGCGGTGATCTCCCAGCGCGGCTTTACCAAAGAGGAACTGCAGGAATTTATCGATTCCAGTATCGACCTGCTTTACAACGCTTAAAAATATTTGAAAAGGAAGAGAAATTATGCAAAACATATTTGAATCCATCGGTGATTTTTTCCGGTATATCTGGAATCAGATCACATCCATCGGAATTTCCGATGTGCTGGATGTTCTGATCGTTTCATTCCTTGTATACTACGTGATCGCCTTTGTCCGCCAGAGAAGAGCGGGAAAACTGGCCCTTGGTATTTTTGCGATTCTTCTCGTTATGTGGGTCAGTGATTTTGCAGGGCTCAATGCACTGAATTTCATTCTGGAGACCCTTTTTGATGTGGGACTGATCGCTCTCATCGTTATTTTTCAGCCGGAGCTCCGTTCCGCTCTGGAGAAAATGGGCGGAAATTTCCGGAATCTGAAGAATATTACCGAAGGCCAGGAAAGCCGGGATGAAAAAATGATCGAGGAGATCTGCCTTGCGGCGGAATCTTTGAGTCAGAGCCGTACCGGCGCCCTGATCGTTTTGGAAAGAAGTACCCGCCTGGGCGATGAGATCCGCACCGGCGTAGAACTGGATGCGGCAGTCAATCACCGCCTGATTCAGAACGTATTCTTTAATAACGCCCCCCTTCACGACGGCGCTATGGTGATCCGAGAGGGAAGGATCCACGCTTGCGGATGCTTCCTGCCTCTTACCGGTAACCCCAACCTTCCCAATGAACTGGGTACCCGTCACAGAGCCGCTCTCGGTATTTCCGAGATCAGCGACGCTTTTGTGGTGGTCATTTCCGAGGAGACCGGCAGCATTTCCGTTGTGAAAAACGGTGAGATCGACCGGAATATCAACCCCAGAGTATTGCGTCACCGTCTGACCAATGAACTGGGCGTTTTGAAAGAAAAGAAAAAGAGAATGATCCGCAGAAAGGAGGAGAAAAAGGATGAAGCTATTTTCCCGGATATCAAGGATTAGTCTGTCCGATAAAAAGGCAAAGCCCGTAAGAAAAGATTCCTTTTTCGCCGTACTTTTCTCGGTGCTTGTGGCTCTCCTTCTCTGGTTTTACGTGCAGGATGCGGAAGCGCCGGACTATAAAAAGACCTTTTCCGACGTACCGGTGCAGATGCAGTCCCTTTCCTCTTCTTTCTCCGTGATTGACGGCGGAGAAAATACGGTGGATATTACCCTTGTAGGAAAGCGCAGTGATTTAAATAAGATCCGCTCTTCTGACCTTGAGGCCTATGTAGATTTAAGCAGCGTTACCCAGCCCGGCAGCTATCAGCAGGAGATCCAGGTACTGGTACCCCGCGGAACGGAATTTGCCGGCAGTTTCCCGAAACTTGCCGAGGTTTTCGTAGACCAGACCATTTCCGTTTCCGTTCCCGTTTCCGTGGAAATGGGTGAATATACGGTTTCCGGTGAATTGGCCCTGGAGGCCGTTCCCCAGGTGGATCAGATCCAGGTAAAAGGACCCAAGAGCCTTTTGGACCAGATCGCATACGCCAAGATCAAAACCGGAAAACTGGGTGAGATTACCGCAAGCTTTGAGAGCAATTTGGAGTATACCCTCTACGATAAGAATGATGCGGAGATCCGCTCCCGCTACGTGATCACCCCGGAAAAGAATATTTCAGTAAAGTTTTCCGTATATAAGACAAAGAGCGTGGCACTGACCCTTGATACCAAGTACGGCTACTGGAAAGACGGCGGCTATAAAGTAAGTATTTCCCCGGAAAAGATCCTGATTAAAGGCGAGCCTTTGGTGGTAGATAGCCTGGAGAGTATTTCCGTTCAGACCGTGGATGAAACTACGGTGGACGCTACCCGCCTAAATCTTTCTCTGTCACCGGAAAAGATCAAATTGCCGGAAGGCTGTGCCCTGGCTGAAACCCTGGGCGACGTAAAGGTAAATGTGACCCTTTCCGATAACGGCTCCCGCAATTTTAAAATGAAACTGGATTCCGGTCACGTGGCAGTAACGCCGCCGGCAAACGGCTTACAATACAGTTTCCAGGATACCGCCCTTTCCTTTAAGATCCGCGGTAGTTACCAGACTCTTCACACCGCAAAGGAAGACGATTTCTATTTGAATATCGACCTTTCTTCTATTACCGCTCCCGGTGAATTGGAAGTGCCGGTGGAGATCGTACAGACCACCGCCACGGAAGGAAAATTCTATCCCGTAGGACGGTATAGCATCAAAGTTACCGTAAGTCCGGCAGAAGGATAAAAAGAAAAAAAGCGTGCCTTCGGGCACGCTTTTTCATTGGGTGTCAGCAGAAGCAGAAAAGCAGAATGACAACTGCGATCAGGATGACCCAAAGCAAAACGTCTTTGTTGAAAAGATTGCAAGCACAGTTCATAGTGTTACCCCTTTCTTTGATACCGGGTTTTCCGGCTCATTTTCAGTGTATGAAAGGGCAGAGAATTTGTGAAAGGGGAGAAATACTCCCGCTTTTGAGAAAAAGGGAAGAAACGGCGATTTTTTTCCAAAACCCCTTGACAAAACCGCAAAGCCACACTATAATATCGAATGTTCCCTTTGCGAGAGTGGCGGAATTGGCAGACGCGCTAGCTTGAGGTGCTAGTGGTAGTAATATCATGTGGGTTCAAGTCCCGTCTCTCGCACCAGAAAAAAGACATCCTTCGGGATGTCTTTTTTCAACTAAATCCGTCCTTGCGGACGGGATAAATCCCATTATCGTGGGATGAAATCACTTCCGTGATGAAATCCGACTTCGTCGGGATGAGGACGGATTTATTTTCATCTGCGAAGCAGATTTCATCCAAACTTTGCTTGGATTTCATCGTGGCAAAGCCACGATTTCATTTTTTCCCGCCTATCTCAAGCCCAAAAGCCCGTAGTCCCTTCAAGGAACTGCGGGCTTTTTTGTTTTTGAATCGTCTTGTAAACCAAAGAAAAATATGATACACTTTTAAAGTAGTTTCAAAATCTTGGCAAAGGAAAGTTTTAATGAAAACATATACCAAAAAAGAAATTTTTGCCCAGCTTAAGAGTTTGGGAGCGCCCAGGGACAGTGTGGTTCTGGTGCACTCTTCTTTGCGGGCGGTAGGCAAAGTGGAAGGCGGGGGACAGGGCTTTTTGGATGCGCTGATCTCCTATTTTACGGAGGAAGGGGGCCTTCTTCTGATCCCTTGCCATACTTGGCACAGATTAGATCAGGAGATCACCCTGGATATGACCTCTTCTGATAACTGTCTTGGAGCGCTGTCTACCTTGGCGGCATCGGACACGCGGGGTCTTCGTACGGAAAGCCCTACTCATTCCGTGGTGATCTTTGGCGATCGAGAAAAGGCACAGCGCCTTGCGGATGGGGAGAGAGGGGCGATTACTCCCACCGGGGTAGATACCGTTTACGGCAGGCTTTACCGGGAAGGGGGAAAGGTACTGCTTTTGGGCGTGGGACACAACCGCAATACCTATCTTCACGCAGTGGACGAGATCTTAAAGACACCCAATCGAATGGAAGGGGAGAAGAGCACCCCCGTGGCAGTCAAATACCCTTCCGGCAAGGTGGAAAAGAGAGAACTTTACCTCTTTTATACCGATTATACTGAGGATATTTCCGATCGCTTTGTAAAATACGAAATTCCCTTCCGTTATCATCACTGTACCGAATTCGGCTTTGTGGGAAATGCCCCCAGCCAGCTTTGCGACTGCCGGAAAATGAAGGAAGTGATGGAGGATATCTATAAAAGAAGTCCTTTTGATCCCTTGAAAACCGAACAGCCTATCCAGGCAAAGTATTATATATAAAAGAAGAAAAGATAGGCAAAGCGCCTATCTTTTTTCTTTTTCCAGTATTTTTTTCGTAAAGGCTTTAAAAGCAGTGGGCAGGGCAAAGCTTTCCCGGATCTCTTTTGGCGTTACCCAGGAAAAGCCTTCTTTTTCCTTTTCACATTCTACAAAAAAGCCCTCCATGTGCCACTCCAGATGGGTGAAAATATGCTTTCCTTTGCCGAAGGGGACAATGCTTATTGGCTTTAAGCCCTCTTTTTCCAAAAGGGCAAGGGCGTCTTTTTTGGAAAGGCGTTCTGCCTTGTTGTAGTACTCCCACATACCTGCTAGAAGGCCGCTTTCCTCTCTCTTTTTCAGGGCGATCTTGCCGCCGGAGGAAAGAATAAAGACGGTCATAGGAACGATCTTCCGCTCCTTTTTGGGGCTTTTTACGGGGATCACGTCCGTTTTATTCTCTTTTCTGGCACGGCAAATTTCTTTTAAAGGGCAGACGGTGCAAAGAGGCGCACCTACGGGGATGCAGATCCGCTCGCCGATCTCCATAATGCCTTCCGTTAGGTCCCCGGCTTCTTTTCCCTCCGGGTAAATTTCCTTTAAAGCCAGGGAGAGTTTCTTCTTGGTCTGGGGCAGGGCAATGTCGCTTTCATCTGCCAGGACTCTCGTCAGTACCCGCATTACGTTTCCGTCCACTGCCGGGGCTTTTTTTCCAAAGGCAATGGAGGCAATGGCGCCGGCGGTGTATTTGCCGATTCCGGGTAGCTTTATCAAATCTTCCGCTTCTTCCGGAATCTTCCCGTCAAAGCGCTCTAAAATTATTTCCGCCGCTTTTTTCAGATTCCTGGCTCGGGCGTAATACCCAAGGCCTTCCCAAAGCTTTAACAGTTTTTCTTCCGGGCAGGCGGCAAGAGCCGAAATATCGGGCAGATTTTCCAAAAAACGATGATAATAGGGGATCACCGCTTCGATTCTGGTCTGCTGGAGCATGATCTCCGAGATCCAGATGCGATAAGGGTCCCGTCCTTCCCGCCAGGGAAGAAGGCGACCTTCTTTTTGAAAGTATTCAACAACTTTTTTTGCGAATTCTTTCTTTATCATAATGCCCTCTCCTATTTTTTTCTTCTCTTATCATATCAAAAAAATAAGGCTTTTTCAAGCAGGTTTTTCTTGGAAAAAGGGGTAAAAAGACTTTTCGTAATTGCGGAGAAAATAAAATAAAACTCCCAAAGCTACTTGCTTCGGGAGGTTTCGTTCTGCTTTTTATGAAATCTGCGGCAAAGCCGAAGATGAAATGAAATCCACCCACTGCCGCAGCGATTTCATCATCGCAGATGATTTCACCCGCCCGCAGGGTGGATTTCGTTGAAAAAAGCACGCCGAAGCGTGCTTTTTTCTGGTGCCGGAAGCGGGGGTCGAACCCGCACGGTATCGCTACCACTGGATTTTGAGTCCAGCACGTCTGCCAATTCCATCATTCCGGCGCAAGTGGTATTGTAACACAGAAAAAGAAGAAAATCAACTGTTTTTCAAAAGTTTTTCGCCTTCGCTTTGAAAGGGAGAAGAAATAAGAGGGATCTTTTTCTTTTTGCCTTGTATTTTCTTTTATCTTATGTTATAAAAAAGAAAAAATGAAAAGGTAAAAATATATGGAAGCAAAAGACTACAAGGTTTTAAGAATCGAAGGGGAATACGCGATTTTGCGGGATGAATCCGGACTTTGCAAAGAGGATCTTTTCATCGCCCTGGCCCTTCTTCCTTTTGGGGTGGATGAGGGCAAAAGGGTGCATTTTGAAAACTTTGAATACACCTTAATTTCCTAGGTTTTCCGGAAAAACAGAATATTTTTTTCGTTTTTTCATACACTTTTAAAAAAGCACTTTTTGAGGTGAATCTATGACGAAACGAAATATTTCCTTGTGGCAATTCGTAGGCTTTTCTTTGGTGTCGCTTTTTGGCACTCTCCTTCATTTTCTTTATGATTTTTCGGGGGAGAAGTGGTGGGCGGCACTTTTTTCCGGGGTCAATGAATCTACCTGGGAGCATATGAAACTTTTGTTTTTCCCTTTGTTTTTCTTCGCTGTTTTTGAGTACTTTTTCTTTCGAGATCAAAAGGATTTTTGGTGCATTAAGCTTCGGGGAACCCTTCTGGGACTTACTTTAATCCCGGTGGTCTTTTATACCTACCGGGGCCTTTTGGGAAAGAATGTGGACTGGTTTAATATCCTTATTTTTTTCCTTTCCGCCGCCGCTGTTTTTCTTTATGAAACCCGGGCTTTTAAAAAAGAAAAAGACAAGCCTTGCCCGGCTCGTCTTTCCTTTATTCTTCTATGCGTGATTATGGTTTTATTTTTTATCTTTACTTTTCGTACTCCGGAGATCGGTCTGTTTTTAGACCCGATTACCGGCACTTACGGCATCTGATTTATTTCTTCGTTAAGGTATCAAAAAGGGCACTGCATCCTTCTACCACGTCTTGATAGGTGGTTTCAAAATCCCCGGTGTACCAGGGGTCGGAAATGTCCCGGTCAGATCCGGCAAAGGAGAGAAGGGAGTGTACCTTGTGTCCGTTTTCTCCGATGAAGGGGCCAAGATTTCTTCGGTTAAACCTGTCCATTACGATGATAAGATCGGCCGCGTTACATTCTTCTTTTGTGATCTGCTGGGCTCTTTTTCCCTTGTAGGAGATCAAAAGGCGGTCCAGGATCCGGGCGGTGCCGGGGTGCACGGGATTTCCCAGTTCTTCCGTACTGGTAGCACGGGA
>JAZNRO010000130.1:0-4100 GCA_045590715.1 Eubacteriales bacterium
ACCGAAGAAGCGGCAAAAACCGTCGCTAAAAGCGTGATTTGCTCCAGCCTGTTAAAGGCCGCAATGTTTGGCGCTGATGCCAACTGGGGCAGAGTACTTTGCGCTATTGGTTATAGCGGCGCCGACGTGGATATTGATTCAGTGGACGTTTCCTTTAAAAGCGCAAAAGGAGGGATAGCTGTTTGTAAATGTGGCGCGGGCGTTCCTTTCAGCGAAGAAAAGGCAAAGGAAATTCTTCTGGAAAAAGAAATTGAGATCATTGTAAACTTGGGCAATAATAAATTTTCCACTACTACCTAGAGCTGTGATCTTACTTATGACTATGTAAAGATCAACGGTGACTACCGTACTTAAGGAGAAAAAGAATGGATATGATGATTACAAACGCTGACCGTGCGGAGCTTCTTACTCAGGCCCTTCCGTATATTAAGCGTTATAATAACAAGATCGTTGTTGTAAAGTACGGCGGAAACGCTATGATCGACGAACACCTGAAGATGCAGGTTATGGAAGACGTTGCTCTTCTTTGGCTCATTGGTGTAAAGATCGTCTTGGTACACGGCGGTGGGCCTGAAATCAGCGAACTGATGGAGAAGCTTGGAAAGAAGAGTCAGTTTGTGGACGGTCTTCGGGTAACGGATAAAGAAACGGTTGATATTGCCCAGATGGTACTTGCCGGTAAAGTGAATAAGACCCTTGTAAACCTTTTGGAATCCAAGGGCGGTAAGGCAATGGGTATTTCCGGTATGGACGGAAGACTCATAGAAGCCAAGATCAAGGATGAAAGACTGGGCTATGTAGGTCAGATTACAAAGATCAATATTGATCCGGTGATGGATCTTCTGGAAAAGAATTATATCCCCGTAATTTCTACCATTGGTTGCGACAGAGAGGGAAATTCCTATAATATCAACGGTGATACGGCTGCCGCCTATATTGCCGGCGCTCTGAATGCGGAAAGACTGATTATGATGACAGATATTGCGGGTATTTTGGAGGATAAAGACGATCCTAATTCTCTGATTCACTACGTAAGTCTTGAAGAAGCAGAGAAACTGAAGGAAAGAGGCGTCATTTCCGGCGGAATGATTCCCAAGGTGGAATGCTGTGTAGAAGCAATTCGCGAAGGCGTTAAGAACGTGGTTATTATGGACGGCAGAGTGCCTCACTCCATTCTGATGGAGCTTCTTACGGACGAAGGTGCGGGCACCATGGTAACAGGAGATTAAAATGAGTGTAATGCAAGAACTTGATAAAGAGTACGTGGCAGGTACTTACGCCCGTTTTCCCGTGTCCATTGTCCGCGGAAAAGGTTCGGTACTGACGGATGAAAACGGAAAGAACTATATTGATATGGGCTCCGGAATCGGCGTTACCGCGTTCGGTATCAGCGATGATATTTGGGTGAAAGCGGTAACGGATCAGCTTTCTAAGGTGCAGCACACCTCAAACCTCTACTATACCGTGCCCTGTGCAAAGCTTGCCAAGATCCTTTGTGAAAGAACCGGAATGAAGAAGGTTTTCTTCTCAAATTCCGGCGCAGAAGCAAATGAGTGCGCCATTAAGGTAGCGAGGAAATACGCCGCTGAAACCAAAGGGGAAGAGTATTATAACGTCGTTACTTTAAACAACAGTTTCCACGGTAGAACCCTAACAACGCTTGCCGCTACCGGTCAGGATCATTTTCACACGCTTTTCCAGCCCTTGACTCCCGGCTTTGTTTCAACTCCTGCCGGCGATTTTGAGGCAATGAAGAAAACGGTTCTGGAAAATAAAGTTTGTGCCATTATGATGGAATGTGTCCAGGGAGAGGGCGGTGTCCTTGCGCTGGATCAGGATTTCGTTTCAAAGACTGCACAGCTTGCAAAAGAGATGGATATTCTCTTAATTGTTGATGAAGTGCAGACAGGTAACGGAAGATGCGGTACTCTTTACGCTTATGAGAATTTCGGTATTATGCCGGACGTTGTCAGCACTGCCAAGGGACTGGGAGGAGGCCTTCCTCTCGGTGCAACACTGATGAGCGAAAAGGTCCAATCCGTACTGGGCTTTGGCGATCACGGCTCTACCTTTGGCGGAAATCCGGTCTCCTGCGCCGGCGCGATCAGTATTATTGAAAGAATCGACGAGGCGTTTTTAAAATCCGTTCAGGAAAAGAGCAAATTTGCTTTTGATTATTTATCGGGAAAGCCAGGTATTGTTTCCGTTAGCGGAATGGGTCTTATGATCGGTATTGAAACAGAGAAAAACGCAAAAGACGTTGTCAATGCGTGCATTAAGGAAGGCGTTTTGTGTCTTACGGCTAAGCATAAAGTAAGACTGCTTCCGGCTCTCAATATTGGTATGGATAAACTTGAAGAAGCACTTAATGTTATTTTAAAAGTTTGTGCTGAAAAGGAGTAAAAGATGAATTTAAAAGGGAAAAACTTTTTAAAGCTTCTGGATTTCACTCCGGAGGAAATGCAGTATCTTTTGGATCTTTCTGCAGAACTGAAGGAAAAGAAAAAGAAGGGGATCTCTCACCGGATGTGTGAAGGGAAGAGCATTGCCCTTGTTTTTGAAAAATCCAGTACCAGAACCCGTTGTGCCTTTGAGGTAGCGGGCGCTGATCTTGGTATGCACCCGGTTTATCTTGATCCAACCGGTTCCCAGCTCGGCAAAAAGGAAAGCATTGCCGATACGGCACGGGTGCTTGGCAGAATGTTTGACGGTATTGAGTACCGCGGCTACGGCCAGGAAATCGTAGAGGAACTGGCTTTTTATGCGGGAGTACCCGTGTGGAATGGGCTTACCAATGAATTTCATCCTACCCAGATTTTGGCAGATTTTCTTACCATCCGCGAACATTTCGGCTCTTTGAAGGGTAAAAAACTGGTTTATATGGGTGATGCCCGTTACAATATGGGAAATTCTCTGATGATCGGATGCGCGAAAATGGGAATGCATTTTGTAGCCTGCGCTCCCAGTGACTATTTCCCTTGCGATGAATTTAGAAGCAAGGCGGAAAAAATCGCAAAGGAAACCGGCGCTATATTGGAATTTATTACCGATCCTATGGTTGCTACCAAAAACGCCGATGTAATCTATACCGACGTTTGGGTATCCATGGGCGAGCCGGATAGTGTTTGGGAAGAGAGAATTTTAAAGCTTTCTCCTTACCGCGTGACCAAGGAACTGATGGATAACGCGGGAGAGCAGTGCAGATTTATGCACTGCCTGCCTGCCTTCCACGATCTGAAGACCACGGTTGGCAAACAGATCTACGAAAAATTCGGAATTGATTGTATGGAAGTGACGGATGAGGTTTTTGAAAGCCCTGCATCTATCGTTTTTGATGAAGCAGAAAACAGACTGCATACAATTAAAGCGGTTATGGCGGCAACACTTGTATAAATAAAAATAATGTGTTATAATGTCTGAAAGTACAAATTTCAGGAGGAGTTCCGTATGAAAAAAGGAATTGGTACGAAATGTGTTCAGGGCGGTTACCATCCCGGTAACGGTGAGCCCAGACAGATTCCGATTATTCAAAGTACAACTTTTAAATATGCCACCGGTGAAGCCATGGGTAAACTTTTTGACCTGGAGGCTTCCGGTTATTTCTATTCCAGACTTCAGAATCCTACCTGTGACACGGTAGCGGCTAAGATCTGCGAAATGGAAGGCGGCACTGCCGCAATGCTGACCTCTTCCGGTCAGGCGGCAAACTTCCTTGCTATTTTTAATCTCTGCGGGGCAGGGGATCATTTCGTTTCTCTTGCTTCTATTTACGGAGGAACCTTTAACCTTTTCTCTGTTACTTTAAAGAGAATGGGGATTGACGTAACCTTTGTTACCCCCGATTCTACCGACGAAGAGATCGAAGCGGCTTTCCGTCCCGAAACCAAAGCCGTTTTCGGTGAAACCATTGCCAATCCCGCGCTGAACGTATTGGATATTGAGCGCTTTGCCGGTATTGCCCACAAGCACGGCGTTCCGCTGATCGTGGATAATACATTTCCCACTCCCGTAAATTGCAGACCCATTGAATGGGGTGCTGACATCGTGACCCATTCTACTACCAAATATATGGACGGTCACGGTAGCTGTGTGGGTGGTGC
>JAZNRO010000131.1:0-5010 GCA_045590715.1 Eubacteriales bacterium
TTTGCCGGAGATCTTACAAACCAATGTGCGGCTTCTACCTTTGGAATGAAGGATAAACACATTCCCTATATCGGCCTTTACGGCGCTTGTTCTACTTTTGCATTGTCCCTTGGTATGGCTTCGATCGCGGTAGATTCAGGATTTGCCAAAACTGCTTTGGCAGAAGCATCTTCCCACTTTTGTTCCGCGGAAAGACAGTACCGTTTTCCATTAGAATACGGATGCCAAAGACCGCCTTCTGCCCAGACGACGGTAACCGGCGCCGGATGTGCTATCATTGCCGACTTCCCCGAAAAACACCCCTTCGTATCTGAATTTCTACCCGGTATCGTAGTAGATCTCGGGATCTGCGATGCAAATGACATGGGCTCTGCTATGGCACCATCCTGTGCCGATACTGTCCAGCGTTATTTTGAACTTTCCGAACAGGATCCGGCAAAATTTGACTTAATATTAACCGGTGATCTTGGAAAAGTCGGACACAGTATTTTCTTGGACCTATGCAAAGAAAAAGGTCTTGATCTTGAGAAAAACAGCAATGATTGCGGAAAACTCATCTATGATTTTGAAAAACAAGACGTAAACTCCGGCGGCTCCGGTTGCGGATGCTCCGCCAGTGTATTTTCCGGTTATATTTTAGATGGCTTTCGAAAATCAAAATTTAAAAATGTTCTTTTGATCGGCACCGGTGCTTTGCTTAATGCTACATCGGTTTTACAAAAAGAAACCATTCCGGGAATTTCTCATCTTGTTCATATTCAAATGGAGGAATAAATGGAATTTTTAAAAGCTTTTATTTTTGGTGGATTTTTGTGTGTCATTGCACAAATTTTGATCGATAAAACAAAACTGACCCCTGCCAGAATTTTAACCGGCTACGTTTCTTCCGGCGTGTTATTAACTGCTCTTGGTATATACGAGCCACTGGTAAAAAAATTTGGATGCGGTGCAACCGTTCCCTTAACCGGATTCGGGTATTCTCTGGCAAAGGGAGTTGAAACAGCCGTTGATTCACAAGGATTTTTAGGTATTTTTTCCGGAGGACTTACCAAAACTTCCGCGGGTATCTGCGCAGCAATTCTCTTTTCTTTCATTGCTGCCTTGATTTTTAGCGGAAAACCGGAAAATTTATAATAAAAGAATATTTACAAAACGCATTCTCCATAGTATAATATAAGATAAGGAAAAACTTGGAGGAAGCGTTTTGATTATCCAACTTGAGCAAGCCAGACAGCACTTGCGTGACATTCAGCCCCAGATCGAAGAACTGGGCACTTCATTGAATATTGACGTTCTCAGAAAAAAATGTCAGGAACTGGAGGAACTTGCCTCTGCCCCGGATTTTTGGAACGACCCCGATAACTCCCAAAAGATTTTGGGTGAATTAAAAGCTACCAAGGATACGGTTGGTTCTTACGATGAGCTCACTTCCCTGATGACCGGTACGCTTGACTTTTTGGATCTTGTCATCGCCGATGAAGATGAAAGCTTTACGGAAGATATTTTAAGAGATATTCGCACCATTGAAAAATCTTACGAAGATCAGAAGATCAAGCTTCTTTTATCCGGCGAATACGACAGAAATAACGCCATTGTTTCCATTCACCCCGGCGCCGGCGGTACCGAAGCCCAGGATTGGGCGGAGATGCTCTACCGTATGTATAATCGCTTTGCAGAACGCCGTGGCTACAAATATAAAGTTCTCGATTATCTGGACGGCGATGAAGCCGGCATTAAGAGTATTACCTTCCTCGTAGAAGGTGAGTTTGCCTACGGATATTTGAAATCTGAATCCGGTGTTCATCGCCTGGTTCGTGTTTCCCCCTTCGACTCTTCCGGAAGACGGCACACCTCCTTTGCTTCTGTTGAGATTATGCCGGAATTCGATGATAATATTAAGATTGAGATTCGTGAAGAAGATCTTGAAATTGAAGCTCACAGAGCCAGTGGTGCCGGCGGTCAGCACGTAAATAAAACGGACTCCGCTATTCGCATTAAGCACATTCCTACCGGTATTGTAGTCGGTTGTCAGAATGAAAGAAGTCAGCTTCAAAACAAAGAAGTTGCCATGAAGATGCTGAAATCCAAGCTTCTTGAGATCAAAGAGCGCGAGCAGCTTGAAAAGATTGAAGATATTAAAGGTGTTAAAACCAATATCGAGTGGGGTGCGCAGATCCGTTCCTACGTGTTTATGCCCTACACCCTTGCGAAAGATCATAGAACCGGATATGAAGACGGTGACATTAACAAGGTTATGGACGGTAACCTGGACGAATTTATGAATGCTTACTTGATTTCAAAATCAAGTGAAAATAATAATGAAAAGTAAGGAGAAAAACTATGTCTAGAAAAACAAAATTCATTATCGCAATTTGCCTCGTAGCAGAATCCTTTACCAGCCTTATTCTCTCTTTTGTTTATGCAGATCGCAAGAAAGATCTTTCCAAGGCTTTTCTGGGAATCGGTCTTCTTTCCGGTCTTGGCGGTGCATACCTTCTTTATAATGAATATCAGGAAGCAAAAAATGACAGACTCGCTTTTGAAGGCGCAGATTGGTGCACCGACGATTGCGATTGCTGTGACGGCGATTTCTTTAGCGAAGGCTCTGCCGATGATATTAACTTTACCATCGCAGAAGAAGAAACAGAAGAAACCACTGAAGAGTAAATCCAACAAAAACATAAATCCCCTGGATCATAATGATCCAGGGGATTTTCATATTTTATTTTCCTTTGGAATCTCTCAGGCCTACAATGCTATTGAAGGTCTTTTCATATTTAGAATCCATACAGAAGTAACCGTTACGAACAAACTGGAAGCGGTCGCCGGGCTTTGCATCGCGAAGGCTCATTTCAAGTTTACAACCGCGGAGAAGCTGCTTGGAATCGGGATTCAGATAATCACCGTAAGTTTTTCCTTCGGGCAGAGCCACCAGGTTTTCTTCCGTGAAGAGTCTGGAGAACTGATAAATATCAGCATCAAAGCAGTGCTCGGTGGAAACCCAATGGATGGTGCCTTTGATCTTTCTTCCGTCAGCGGGATTCTTACCGCCGGTTTCAAGATCTGCAGTAGCGCGGATCAAGGTGATATTGCCTTCGCTATCGGTTTCATATCCGGTACACTTAATCACGTAAGCACCCATCAGACGAACCTCGTTTTCAGGATACAAGCGGTGGAATTTCGGTACTTTTTCAGTCTTGAAATCTGCTCTTTCAATGTAGATCTCACGAGTAAAAGGAACCTGTCTGGTACCGGCATTTTCATCATTGGGATTGTTGCTCTGTGAAAAATACTCGGTCTGATCTTCCGGGTAATTTTCAATTACTACTTTTACGGGATCAAGTACCGCAATTCTTCTTTCGGCAGTGAAATTGAGTTCATCGCGGATACAGTGTTCCAAAAGACCGATGTCAACGATGCTATAAGCTTTGGAAATGCCGGCTCTCTTAACGAATTCAAAGATAGCAGAGGGTGTATATCCCCTTCTCCGCAGGCCGCACAAGGTAGGCATTCTGGGATCGTCCCAGCCGTCTACTACGCCGGTTTCCACCAGCTGGCGGAGATAACGCTTACTCATAACGGTATGAGTTACGTTTAGTCTGGCAAATTCGTACTGATGAGGCTTCTTTTCGAAACCTACGTGATCCACTACCCAATCGTAAAGGGGTCTGTGGTTCTCGAATTCAATGGAACACATGGAATGGGTAATTCCCTCCAATGCGTCCTGAATGGGATGAGCAAAATCATAAAGCGGATAAATGCACCATTTGCTTCCCTGTCTGTGGTGATCGGTGTGAGAAATTCGATAAATGGCAGGATCGCGCAGGTTCATATTGGGGGAAGCCATATCGATCTTTGCGCGAAGGGTGCAAGCACCATCTGCAAATTCTCCGTTTTTCATCTTCTCAAAAAGTGCAAGATTTTCTTCAACACTGCGATCGCGATAAGGGCTGTTTTTGCCGGGCTCGGTAAGAGTTCCTCTGTATTCGCGCATTTCATCAGCAGAAAGGTCGCAAACATAAGCATCGCCCTTTTTGATCAGCTCTACGGCAAATTCATAACATTTATCAAAATAGTCGGAACCGTAGAAAACACCGCCGGTAGGAGCAGTACCAAGCCAATTCAAATCTTCATAAATGCTTTGTACATATTCGTCATCTTCCTTGATGGGGTTGGTATCATCATAGCGAAGATTAAAAAGACCGCCGAATTGCTGGGCAAGTTTTGCATTGATGTAGATCGCCTTAGCACTTCCAATATGAAGATAACCGTTAGGCTCCGGAGGGAAACGAGTATGCAATTTTTCAATAACGCCGTTTTTCAGGTCATTTTCAATAATTTCCTGTAAAAAGTTTGTGCTGATGTTTTCTTCCATTTTTTTCTCCTGTATGCATTTATCGATAAAAATGAACTTTAAATATTATAACACAAATGAATCTGTTTGACAATATATTTTATTAATATATAAAAAAATAAAATTAACGATTTTTGACAAAGAATTGATTTTTTTATACACGATTCTTGTTGAAAAATAAGAAGAAATATTGTAAAATAATAATGTTTATTTTTACAAGGAGGACGAGCCTATGACAATCCCCAGCTGGTTTGTAATTGCAATGGGTATGGGTACCGTTTTTATCGGGCTGATCAGTATTGTTCTGCTCTGCAAAATTCTCGGTGCTATCTGCTCACTGTTTGAAACCGGACGTAGTACTGAAGCCGCTGCGACTATTCCCGCTCCTGTCAAGACCGAGCAAAAAACTACTTTTGCGAACCGTCAGGAAGTAATCGCTGCCATCGGTGCCGCCATTGCGGAAGAATGCGGTGTAGACACCAGTGCTATTCGTATTACTTCTATCAAAAAAATCTAATTTATTTTAAGGAGAAAGAAAAATGAAAAAATATCGTGTAAATGTAAACGGAACCGCTTACGAAGTTGAAATTGAATTGATTGACGGTGACAGCGCACCTGCTGCTACTCCCGCTGCAGCTCCCGCACCCGCCGCTGCT
>JAZNRO010000132.1:0-5991 GCA_045590715.1 Eubacteriales bacterium
TACAATTAAGGGTGTCGGACATTGGTTCGTCGCCCTTTCCTTATAGATAAAATATGTCGCCATTAACGGCGCGACGCTTGCGATCGCGACGACAATGGCGACAAATACCACGAAAGGAGCGACAAAACAATGTCAAAATCATAATTCTACCAATTCAACTCCGCATTGGATATGTGCTTTGTTTTGCACTTTGACAAGCATAGCGACAAGCACAACCCACAATCTGAGAGCGACCACATTATAAAATCGTTGTCCGCAAAGAGCAACCTCAAAGACTTTGCTCACGACTTCGCCGCCTTTATTAAAAGCGAACACGGGGTCAAACAAGTAAAGCAAATAACCCCCGATATGTGTCAATCCTACATTGAGCGAAAGGCAGCTGAAGGTTGCTCGTTGAAAACGATTAAGACCTATGCTAGCAATCTTCTCAAACTGTCAAAGTGTGCAAACAAGGCATTTAACATCCGCACCGATTACTCGGTGTTGGTTGACGAAAGCAAGGTTGAGAGAACCGAGACGATAAAGCAATACTCTTTCACCCGAGAGGAAATGCAAAAGATACTTGCCGCCCCTCGCCAATGCGAAAGTTTGTCGGCACTACGGCTGGCATACGATTTAGGGCTTCGTGTGGGGTCTCTGTCCCGTTTAGAGGTTCGCCACATAAACTTTCAAGATAATACTTTGCTTGTTTATAAGGACAAAGGAAACAGGTCCAGAGTGCTACAAATGAGCGACGAGACCGCAAAGTTTCTCCGTCAGCAAATAAAGGGCAAAGACCCCCAAAGCAAGGTTTTCTCGGTAAAACCGTCAAGCATCAACACCTATTTGCGGAGGCGATGCACCGCCCTCAATCTTCGCACCCCGAATGGCGAAATAAAGTCGGGGGTGCATTCAATCCGCAAGTTATGGGCAGAGGAGTTTGCCGAGAAAAACGGGGTCGCCAAAACGATGGTCGCACTCGGTCACGGAGAGCAAAGAAACGATTTGGAGCAGACCTACCTGCACAGCAAAAAATAATTTTAAAAAATTATAAAAAAGGGGTCAAAAATACTTGCAATTTAATTTTTTATAAGTTATATAGTTATATATACTTAACTTTTAGGTATTATAGGTATATAACTTTTTTGGGTTATATAGACATTAACTTACATAAGTTAGTAGGTAAAACACTTACTTATAAGGTTTATAGTTAAATCGCTTACATAAAGGTACATAGGCAGATTACTTTGAAAAGGTTTTAGTTATAACCCTTATGAAAGGTGTTTGTGTAGATATATAACTTAAATGGGTTGAGAAGTTAAATACCTTACAACAGATAATGATTTTTCTCCAATAGATTAAATGAGGTTAAGTAAATAATCTATAGGAGTGTGTATACTAATGGTAACACAAAAATTAAACAATCTTTATGAAAATTATTTTTTAGGTGGTTACATTTCAAACTTGATTGATAGCCCCGACAAACCCTATCTTTCTATCGCGATGAAATCATACGACAGAGAGAAAAGCAAAACTGTCTTTATTATGATTTTCAAAATGTCGGGATACGGGGAAAACAAATACCCGAACCCGACGGCACAAATCGTCAAAGATGCCTTTGAGAAACATATTCCCATTTCCTGTGTCTATTACGATGACGGCAAAGGCGGAAACAAAATGTCCTGCTGCTATGCGAACTTCTCGGCAGATAAATATGCCAAGGTTGCCGATGACGGCGAAATGCCATTTTGATAACAAAACAGACCGCTCTACATTCAATGTAGGGCGGTCTGCTCTTGCTTTATAAAAGAAACTCAACAAAAACAAAATAGCGTCCCTTATGGAACGCTACTTTGTTCGACAATATGTCGTTTGGTGACCCATACGGGAATCGAACCCATGATTCCACCTTGAGAGGGTGGCGTCTTAGCCGCTTGACCAATGGGCCTTCTGCAAGTTGAGATTATAGCAGAACGGGGCCCGTTTGTCAAGGCTAAATTTTTCATTCTTTTTTGCCGTATTCAAAAGAACGAACGTTTCCTTCCGTCACAAAATAATGAGTGGGAATCTGTCCTTTGGGGGCGTGGAAGGTATCAACCAGCACCAGTTTTATTTTCATTTTGGAATCAATGATGTTTTTAATGTACACGCTGCAGCCGTCCCCTACGCTGACCCCTTCCCGGTATTCCGCAAGGCCCGCAAGGTTTGGGGCAAGCTCAATAAAAATGCCGTAGCTTTCAATACTGCGGATAATGCCTACCACCGTCTGTCCCGGCTGGAAAAGAGCCGCGTTTTCTTTCCAGGTGCCAAGAAGCTCCTTGTGGGTCAGTGCAATGCGCCCCCTTGTCCCCAAAATTTTTTCATCCCGGCATTTTACCGCGCAAAGAATCTCTTCCCCCAGGAAAAACCGGTCCGAAGGATGGGAAATGCGGGATACGGAAATGCAGTCGATGGATAAAAGGGAAATGATACCAAGACCGATATCACAAAAAGCCCCGAAAGGCTCAAAGTGGGTCACTCTCGCCGGCAAAACGTCCCCATCCTCTAAAAGATCCAAATATTCCGAAAGGCACTTTTCCTGGGCTTTTCTGCGGGAAAGGAATACGTGCGGCTGGGGCAGGTATTCCACCCGGTCAATGACGAAAGCGCAGGGCTTTCCAACCCGGGTGATCACGGCAATGGAGCGGATCTCTCCGCCTTCTTCCGGCAACGCAACCTCTTCCATGGGAAGGTAGCCGGGAATTCCCCCAAAATCAAAACGAAGGGTCAAGTCCTGATCGCACATAACCGCCCTTTCTTCCAGTATTTTTCCCTCTTCCATGGCTTTTACCATTTCTGCAAGGGAAGAAAGAGCCGCTTTGTTTTCCTCTGTGTGGATCAAGGTCCCCTCCGGGTAAAACTGAGTCATTTTTTCTCCCTCTCTTTTTTCTTTTTTTCCATTCTATGCAAAGAGTAGGGGAAAAAAGCACCGGGCAAGAAGGAGAATTCAAAGAAAAGGCAAAGTTTTTCTTTTTTTCGGGCCGTCGAGGCCTTCGCTCCTACGAAAAATATAAGGGGAGTATTTTGTAGGGGCGAACTGCGTTCGCCCGCCAGGATTTGTACCGTGTTATCGGGCGTACACAGTACGCCCCTACGGCTTGAAGGCCAAAGTTTTTCTTTGCGGAAAGGGAGAAAAAGTGATGTTATCACTTTTTTGATGCTTTTCGACCGCCGATACCCGGTTTTGAACGACCGAAGGGGAGGAACAAAACCACGGTATCAAGGAGTTCTCCTTTCTTTTTCGAAAAGAAAGTGTGGTCAAAAAGAAAGTAGGGGGTGAAGAAAAAAGCAGGTAGATTTTCTACCTGCTTTTATTTTTTAGTTATTGAAAAGTGCGGTCAGATCCTGGGCCAGCTGATTGATACAGCGCTCTGCAGTACCTCTTACGTGGCGGGCAGTGTGTACTTCGTGTGCACCGTCGTCTACGCCGCCGGCGTCATCAACTTTCTGCCAAGCTCTTTCACTGGGCATATATCCTAAGTATCCGTTGGTGTAACCTGCGGTAATGATGGTCTTTCCACCGCCGGTTGCAGCGTTTACGGCATCTCTTAATGCCACACCGTTCTGGTTGAACATTTCATAAGGAACGAATACAAAACCGATATCATCACCGATGGTCATGGTCCACAGTTCAATGGTGGTGTGGTGGTAAGGAAGGTTTGCATTGTTCTTCTGGTCAACGTAAGCGTTATATTCACTTTCGGAATTAAAGCCGGCTACACTCCAGGAAGAAGCGTTTTTCGCAAGGAGGTAATCCTTTTTACAAATACCGCAAGCGGTATTGTAGCAGTAGGTACCGTCTGCATGGGCTCTGTAATGGAGATCGGCAAACAGATCGGTTCTGTTTACTTTGATCTTATCAAGGGTGGTAGCCTTTTCACCGGAAGAACCAACAAGAGCATCAATGGAATTTGCAACGCTTCTGCCGTTTGCCTTGTAGTCAGGGTGCGTGCTCTGACCTCTTCTGGTCATACTAACGTCGCCGGAAGCACCGTTAATATACAGAAGGTGCATACCCATTTCGCCCTCTACCTTTTCACGGAGCATCTGGATAAAGTCGGAAGAGCCCTTGTCTGCATTTATAACGGCGTGCGCCGCGTGGCACTGCCAGTTTACAAGGAGGATATCCTTGCCGGCCGCTCTTTCAAAGCGAACGGTACGAAGGGTTCTGTCAATTCCGTCTTCATAGCCGCCGGGAATGTAACGACGGTTGTAGCTTACGGTGTCGGAGGTGGTGGTCTCGCCGGTGAAAGCGCCGGTAACGGGGGTCAGATCTTCCAGGGCGCGCTTTGCGGCAACGGGAAGTCTGGGATAGAAGTAATCGTTGTACCAAGTAGTAACGGTAGCGTCACTGGAACCAACGTTGGGTGCGGAGTGGTTATGGGTAGCGTTAAAGAAGATGTGATCGGCGTCAACACCGGTCTTTTCGCTGATATCTGCTACCATGGTCTGGTAAACCTGGTTACGCATGGACTGGATATTACGGATATCCAGAGAGAAGATCAGAGATACGGTGCCGTCCGGGTCGCGGAGCGCTACGCAGGAAATAGCAACGGGATCTACAAATTCAGTAGCGTAAGTAGAGTTCAGCATCACCTTTTCGGTATAGGGGGTAACATCTACTTTACCAAAGCCTGCATAGAAGGTGTTGGGAATGAAGCTGGTCTTTACCATAGCGGTGCTGTAAACGTAAGCGTTTGCCGCCTGCAGGAAAGAAGCCAGCGCGCCGGAAAGTTCTTCGTAGCCGGCGATACCGCCAAGAGCTACGGCAACGGCGTCTGCTCGGTCGATACAGTCGTAAACCACCTTGCCGCTGTTATCACGGATGATGATACGCAGTTTTTCCTGACCCTGTTCCGCCTGGAGCGGAACGCGGAAGGAGAATTTGCCGCCGTTTTCGGTAAGAGCGCAAGAGCCGGTTACGTCAACACTGTTAAAGGTAACGGTCCAGTTTGCGGTTTCGCCTGCGGTCTTTACTTCGCCTTCATATACCAGGTATACGTCTTCCGCCAGAACGAATTTTCTGGCAGTGAAGCCTCTGGTGGGATTTAAGGGAGTGTTATCAGAAGCGTTACCGCCGGGATTTGCAGTAAAGCCGGGATCGGTAAAGCTTAATTCATAGGGCAGATAAGTAGCAGTGCCGCCTGCCTTGTTTCCTACTGCCACACCGTAGTTGGCAAAAGCCTTCCAAAGGGCAACGGTAACTTGGGAAGCCTGGTTTTCCGCATAATCTGCGGTAGCTTCGTAGTAAGCAACGGAGCTTCTGGCAAGATCGGTCAGAGAGAAGGTTGCGCTGGGCATAGCGGAACCGGAATAGGTAAAGGCGGTGCTATACTGGGTAGCAGAGAAAGGACCTACGGAGAGAACCTTATAGGTCTTGCCGGAGGCTGCATCCTGCTTGGTTACAAGATCTGCATCGGTATAGGTTCTGCCGTTAAAGGTGGTGGTGAGAGAAAAAGCACCTTTCTGGGCAAGGATCTCTGCATCAAAGAAGAGCTGCAGATCTACCTGGTCATCAAAATACAAAGAGGTACCTACCAGCGCACTGGTATCTGCCGCCGCGCTTGCGGGCTGGATCTTACCGGGGGTAAAAAGGATCAGCGCACAAAGAAGGAGGCAAACAAGGGTGGAAAATAGGGTTTTTTTCATAACGTACACCTTTTCTGTTTTGTTTTCCTTGGGGATTTGATATCTAGCGTAAGTACTAGAGATTCTTACACATTTTCATTATAGCAAAAAATATTTTTGATTTCAATAGTAAAATTTTCTTTTTCCCACTTGCACAAAAATTTTTTGTTTTTTTATGGAGAGTGTAAAAAACCGCCTTCCCCGAACGTGATGCTCTTATCGGAGAATTTGTAATCATCTGTTGAGAACCGGCATCGCGTTTGTGCATACAAATGCAGCCCCGCAGTAGTCCAAAGCCATATAACGAACAAAAAGAGAGAACAAATCGGAAGCCCGAAATGTCCT